>NZ_CDLKIE010000348.1:0-6837 GCF_975902315.1 Kaarinaea lacus
AAGCCATGAAGCTGCTCAATCAAATTGAGAGCGACAAAGCCGGTGTGGTGAAGTCTATTCTTGTCGAAAATGAGCATCCGGTTGAATACGGTCAACCACTTTTCGTCATCGAATAGAATCTGTAACTCCCTACAAATCGTAAAACTGAACAATTAATTATTCGCGACTTATGTTTGATAAAATTGTCATTGCTAATCGAGGTGAAATTGCACTGCGCATCCTGCGCACCTGCAAGGAAATGGGAATCAAAACCGTTGCGGTGCATTCCACTGCGGATAGCGATTTAAAACATGTACGCCTGGCTGATGAATCTGTTTGCATTGGTCCCGCGCCATCTGTGGATAGCTATCTGAATATACCCGCACTTATCAGCGCTGCTGAAGTTACCGACGCGGTGGCCATACATCCCGGTTATGGTTTTCTTGCAGAAAATGCCGACTTTGCTGAACGCCTGGAACAAAGTGGTTTTACCTTTATCGGACCACGTTCTGAAACCATTCGTTTAATGGGTGACAAAGTATCCGCCATCGAGGCCATGAAAAAATCCGGTGTGCCTTGCGTACCTGGATCCGACGGCCCACTAGGCAACGATCCAGATGAGACTTTACGTATAGCAAAAGAGATTGGTTTTCCTGTCATTGTAAAAGCAGCAGCTGGTGGTGGTGGCCGGGGTATGCGCGTCGTACATAGCGAGGCCAACTTACTTAACGCCATTGATTTAACCAAGGGTGAGGCGCAAGCTGCTTTTGGCAGCGACGTCGTATACCTGGAGAAGTTTCTGGAAAATCCGCGTCACATAGAGATCCAGGTTCTCTCAGACAAACATGGCAATGCTATTCATCTTGGTGAACGCGACTGCTCAATGCAACGTCGCCACCAAAAGGTCATTGAAGAAGCACCTGCTCCAGGCATTACTCAGGAGTTACGTGATCAAATAGGTGGTCGTTGCGCGCAAGCTTGTATAGACATAGGTTATTTAGGAGCGGGTACTTTTGAGTTCCTGTATGAAAATGGGGAATTCTATTTCATTGAGATGAATACCCGTGTTCAGGTGGAACACCCCGTTACCGAGATGATCACCGGTGTTGATATTGTCAAAGAACAGATCCGGGTGGCTGCCGGCGAACCACTGGCTCACAAACAATCAGACATAACAATCTTCGGGCACGCGATGGAGTGCCGAATCAATGCAGAAGACCCCAACTCCTTCATGCCATCACCGGGAACTATCACCGAATTCCACGCACCTGGTGGGCTGGGCGTGCGCGTCGACTCGCACATCTATCGTGGCTACCGCGTTCCACCCTACTACGATTCCATGATTGGTAAATTAATAGTACGTGGTGAAAATCGTGAAGAGGCAATCGCCCGTATGTTAATGGCACTGAATGAATGCGTTATTGAAGGTATTAAAACCAACATTCCCTTGCATCAGGAATTATTTAAAGACAATGGTTTTCAAATGGGTGGCACCAATATTCACTACCTGGAAAAGAAACTGGGACTGTAATCAGCTGCAAGTCTATTGTTTGTTTTAATGGCGCCAACCAAACCAGATTGATCCACTACATAGCATGCCCTGGATTCAAATCAGTTTTGATTGCGATAAAGATCTGTCCACGATAATTTCCGAAGCGCTAAGCGCTGCAGGTGCTGCATCGGTCACATTACAAGATGCCGCGGACCAGCCGCTACTTGAACCTGGTGTTGGTGAAACACCGCTTTGGGAACAGGTGATCGTGACGGGATTGTTCGATGCTGCCACCGATATCGATTCACTGGCAAATCTAATTCGAAAGGCTATTGACCCTGAAATATTACCCCCATGGCGGGCATCATCCGTGGAAGATAAAGCCTGGGAACGTGAATGGATGAAACATTTTCATCCCATGCGATTTGGACGTCGAACCTGGATTTGTCCCAGCTGGCAATCTCCACCGGAGCCCGAGGCTGTGAATATTCTGCTGGATCCCGGCCTGGCATTCGGTACGGGTACTCACCCAACCACAGCCCTCTGCCTGGAATGGCTGGACGAACATATACATGGAGAAGAAACCGTTATCGATTTTGGTTGTGGATCAGGCATTTTAGGGATTGGCGCCCTGAAACTGGGTGCCAAAGAGGTATGGGCTATAGACAATGATCCCCAGGCGCTCCTTGCCACACGGGATAATGCCATCAAAAACCAGGTGGATACCAAAATACACCTGCTAGCAGCTGACGAAGCTCTTGATTTTCAAGCAGATATCATACTGGCCAATATTTTGGCAAATCCTCTGATTTCACTGGCTCCTTTATTGGCAGCCAAAACTACAGCAGGCGGCAAGGCTGTTTTGTCGGGAATTCTCACCGAACAACGAGACCTTGTTCTGGAGGCTTATTGTACAAATTTCAAACTGGAATCCAGTGCTCAAAATGAGGGCTGGATTCGCCTGGATATGCGCCGCATTTAAGCGCTTAAAGCTATATTTGATTTCGAGCTATAATATTGATCTTCACAATACTGTCACCAACAGCATGATATTTTTACTAATGGTCGTGGAATAGCTGCCGATCAAATGGACTAGGGAAAGTAACTCAAGTTTCTGATTATATATGTACACTCAATGCCCCAAGTGTTTAACCTATTTCCAGGTAACCGCAGATCATCTAAAAGTCGCACAAGGTAATGTGCGATGCGGTCAGTGCAGCAATGTATTTAGTGCCCTGGGTAACCTGAGCGAGAAACCACCTCAAGGTTCGAGCACTGGCGCCTCAAATAATTCAAAGCCGACTACCCAGCCTGCTCCTAAACCACAGCCAACGGGAAATCGACCAGCTGCGAATGCGCAAAGCAAGCTAAGTAACGCCATTGAAGCGATTCAGGCTCTGAACCAGTCATCACAGAAAATCCTGTCACAAAGTAAAAAAAGCTATGTGACCCAATTACAGCGCCAGGCGCAGGCGAAACGAGGCTACGCCCCGATAGAAAGCAGGAACTCAACAGCACCTGATTTAAATCGTGACGAACCTGATACAGAAGCAATTTCCGAACTGGCGCAGGATCTGGCGGAAAAACAGGAAAAACACATCAATTTTGATGAAGCCCTGGCAGCAGTGGATGAAATTGAAATAGATATCGATGAAGAACAGGTCATCAGCCAGGAAGACAGCCCAATTCAATACGGGATGAGTGGTGACGAGGACATTACGCCGGCTATCGACGCTTCGCATCTCGTCGAAGACTATTCAATGGAAGACTCCTTTGTAGCTGATGAACAACCTGCAGAAAAACAGTCCGCTAAAATCAGCAAACCAAAGTCAACGAACGTCAATGAAGAAGAATTTAATTTTTCGGAACTGGACTTACCACCAACCGAAGAACCGGACGTTAGTGAATTTAGAAACAAATCTTCCAGCAACAAAAAGTCCACCAAGAAGAAATCAAAACCTAAAAAGAAAACTGCAAACAAAAAAGCGAAATCAAAAAAATCTACTAAGGTATCACAACCAGTTGTTGCTGAACCAGATCCTGGCCCCGTGCCAGATATGGTCATTGAGAATAATATTCCCACGCTCGCTATACCTAAACAATTGCTGGAGGACTTTCAGGAAGAGCAGCCCATCCACCCTGCGCATTATCGCTCGATGATTACCTGGGGACTTGGCAGCTTAATGTTGATGCTTGTATTCCTTGGACAGACCATTTATTTCAAACACAACGAATTAGGACAAATTAGCCAATTTAGACCATGGGTGGAGTTTTTTTGCAAACATGCCAGCTGCGAACTCTCACTGCAGATAGATATCGGACAAATTGAATTACTAGGACAGGATATTCGAAGCCACCCTAAATCCAAGAAAGCCTTGTTGGTTAGCGCAACTATCATCAATAACGCCGCATTTACGCAGCCATACCCTGGCCTGCAACTGAACTTTTCCGACATGAATGGAGAAAAGGTAGCGATGCGGAATTTTAATCCCAAGGACTACTTACCTTCCAACATGAGTGTCGAGAAAGGCATGGAAACCAATGTTCCCATCCAGATTGAACTGGAAATTGTCGACCCAGGAAAAAATGCTGTTAACTTTGAATTTGACTTTTTCTCAATATAATCCGGCACATAACAAGTCTTTCCTGATTCGTCAAGGGCAGAATTCACAAAACTAAAAAACTTTCAAAAAATCGCCAGAATGACTTTATCCCTCTTCGGTTAGCGAGTATTATTTGACTTCCGTTTTTTAGCCCCCTAGATACAAACATATAGTGATGCAAATTGGACCCTATCAACTTGCGAATAATCTCGTGTTGGCGCCTATGGCAGGCGTTACTGATAGACCGTTTCGTCAATTATGTAAAAGAATGGGTGCGGGCCTTGCGGTATCTGAAATGGTCTCATCAAATTCCTTGCTCTGGGGAAGCGAAAAAACAAAACGTAGAGCCAACCATGACGGCGAAGTTGAACCGAAGTCTATTCAAATCGCAGGTGCAGATCCAGAAATGATGGCTGAGGCGGCCCGTTATAATGTTGATAACGGCGCACAGATTATTGACATCAATATGGGATGCCCCGCGAAAAAAGTATGTAATGTCATGGCGGGATCTGCGTTATTGCAAGACGAACCCCTGGTTAATCGTATATTGGATGCCGTTGTTGCAGCAGTTGATGTACCGGTTACCTTGAAAATCCGCACCGGTTGGGATAAGCCGCACCGAAATGGAACACGTATCGCCCGCATCGCCGAATCCGCGGGCATACAGGCACTTTCCATCCACGGTCGCACCCGCGCTTGTGGATATAAAGGTGATGCCGAGTACGAGACAATAGCTGCGATAAAGTCAGCTGTCACAATTCCTGTTATTGCTAATGGTGATATAACCACACCAGAAAAAGCAAAATACGTATTGGAATATACTGGCGCTGATGGCATTATGATCGGACGTGCGGCACAGGGCCGACCCTGGATCTTTCGGGAGGTAGAACATTTTCTAGAGACCGGGGAAAAGCTACCTGAGCCGGGTGTTGCAGAAGTTCGCAACATACTACTCGAGCATTTAGGTAATCTTTATGATTTTTATGGAGAATACACAGGCGTTCGCGTGGCACGGAAACATATCTCATGGTACAGCAAGGGACACCCGCATGGTGCTGTATTTCGCCAGATGGTGAATCGAGTTGATACCGTGGAGGAACAATTACAATTAACGCAGGAATTTTTCGATAAACTGATGATGCGAGAGGAACTTGCAGCATGACTACTGAGCTACCCTCAGCACTTGAAAAACAAGAAACCGTCGAAGCTAGCGGCCAATCCTTAGCTGACCACATTAAACAAGTCTTACAAAACTACTATAAAGATTTGGAAGGTCATGAGCCTGCACATCTTTACCAGCTAGTTTTGCAAGAAGTTGAGCGCCCATTACTGGAGTCAGTAATGGAATACACGCGGGGAAATCAAAGCAAAGCGTCTATCGTTTTAGGTTTAAACCGCGGTACTTTGCGTAAAAAACTGAAACAATACGACATTAAATAATCCGCGTAGTGCAATACGCGGTTACTTTCTGCCGTTAGCTTGTTACTAAAATATTTGGCGCTTACTGGTTGGTCCGGCAAAAGCTTGTGCTCCTTTACCCAAGGGAGTGCATGGTTTTGCCGGAGTAACCTACAAGCGCCAATAAGCTTTTAAGCCGGCACAGAATAATAACAGGCCTCAAGCTCAGATAACGCCAAAAACGTATAACCGTACCGGGCTTCTTTGTCTGGTACATTTAGAATTCCCAGATCGCTCTATTCCATGGTAGTCACAAAACCGATGTATTCTCATGGTGAATTGCCGGTATTGTCGTTTGTATTAGAATGCCAATATAGTGATTAGTCGTCCATGTACTTATATAATAGGGTGACCAACTAGGATGGAATAATAAGAATTATGACTGCGGTGAAACGAGCACTAATTAGCGTCTCCGACAAAACAGGTATTGTGGAATTTGCGCAAGGCCTGGTGAATCTTCGCATTGAAATCCTCTCTACCGGCGGCACTGCTAAACTATTAGCCGACAACAATATTAAGGTCAAAGAAGTTTCTGATTACACGGGCTTTCCGGAAATGATGGATGGCCGGGTAAAAACCCTGCACCCAAAAGTTCATGGCGGTATTTTGGGACGGCGCGGTGTAGACGACGACACAATGATAGAGCACAAAATCCTGCCTATTGATATGGTAGTCGTAAACCTCTACCCCTTCGAACAAACTATCGCGAAACCAGACTGCAATCTTGCCACTGCCATTGAAAACATCGATGTAGGCGGGCCCACCATGGTGCGGGCAGCCGCAAAGAACCATGAATCCGTCGCTGTTGTGGTGGATTGTCACGATTACGCCAATATTTTAAACGAGCTCAGTACAAATCAACGCGAGTTATCAACGCAGCGCCGTTTCGATTTAGCAGTGAAAGCCTTTGAACATACCGCTCAATATGATGGCGCCATCGCTAACTATTTGGGGCAACTCTCCGATAAAGGCGAGAAAAAGAATTTCCCAAACACTTTCAATTTCCAGGTCAAGAAAATGCAGGACATGCGCTATGGCGAAAATCCGCATCAAAACGCTGCTTTTTTTGTGGAGCACAACCCTAAGGAAGCGAGCGTATCCACCAGTAAACAGATTCAGGGTAAAGAACTATCGTATAATAATATTGCAGATACAGACGCAGCCCTGGAGTGTGTAAAACAATTTGATGAACCGGCGTGTGTTATTGTGAAGCATGCTAATCCCTGCGGTGTAGCCATAGATGAAAATATCTTGCAGGCCTATAACCGCGCATTCCAGACTGATCCCACCTCCGCCTTTGGCGGC
>NZ_CDLKIE010000349.1:0-6937 GCF_975902315.1 Kaarinaea lacus
CATTATCGTGCGGTTGCCGAAGCGGTAGGAGTTCCGCAGATACTTTACAATGTCCCGGGTCGTACTGCCGTGGATATGCAGCCGGAAACCGTAGCGCGGTTGGCCGAAATTCCAAATATTATCGGGATCAAAGAAGCCACGGGTGATTTGCAACGCGCCAAAACTATTCTGGAAATGTGTGGTGATAAAATTGATGTTTATAGTGGCGATGATGCAACGGCTATGGATCTAATTTTACTGGGTGCTAAAGGTGATATATCCGTAACAGCAAATGTAGCTCCGCGTGCCATGCACGATATGTGTGCTGCGGCTCTTGTTGGTGACAAAGCGGCGGCTCAACAATTCAATGAACCTTTGCTGGAACTTCACAAAAACCTGTTCCTGGAGGCCAACCCAATCCCTGTAAAATGGGCGCTCTACGAAATGGGTCTCATTACGTCAGGGATACGATTGCCAATGACTGTTTTGTCTGAGCAGCATCATGATGCTGTGCGTAAGGCGATGAAGCAGGCCAATATTCTATAATTCAAATCTAAAGCATACCCGACCTATATTAATATCATGTTTTTTACCCGTATTATTGTTGTTTTTCTGTTGGGGCTTGTATTGACCGCATGTAGCATGTTCAAAAGCAATAAAGAGTTTGCACATCACAATGCGGAATCAACCAGGCCATTGGAAATACCTGATGGTTTAATTGCTCCCAGGAGCACCCAGCCGCTGGAAGTGCCGGATATAAAAGTTGACACTTTAGACCTGACCAGTGATTTGGTGGAGCCACCAACCATTATAAAAAGCGTGGATCTAAGTGAGCTTGATGCAGATAGTGGCAAGATAGCCGGTGAAGCGGGGCCTCAAGCACCCGTTGCAGAGGAAAAAACACTGCTTGCCTTCACTTCAAGGGAAGAGAAAACACCTGAAGGAGATAGTGTTTTACTGGTCGACGGTGGATTTGACCAGGTATGGCCAGCTGTGGGCCCGGCACTGGAAGAGCTGGGCTATACCCTGGACGATAGTAGTCGAGGGGGACAGTTCTATACCATTTCCAAAGAATTGATTTCGGTAAATATCGAAGAGCAAGTACATCCGGGAGATGAAAAGCCGCCGCTAAAGGAAGAATATCAAATCCACTTAAAACAGGTGGACGAAAAAACTAGAATTACTGTGCATAATAAGTATGGTGAAATGGAAGGTTCAGGTCTGTCAGATCATTTGTTATTGCAGATCAAGGGGCTACTGGAAAATCCGGCTAAAAATACCAGCAATGACGATTGATACGGTTAAACACATTTAAAGGGGGGGGTTGCTTTGCGGTTTTGTGCCCTTGGTAGTGGCAGCAAAGGTAATGCTTTGTTAATCGAGTCGCGGCAGACATGCGTTATGCTGGATAATGGTTTTTCCGTGCGTGAAACCAATAAGCGTCTTGGCATGATGGGTGTTGATCCAGAATCCATTGACGCCATACTGGTCACTCACGAGCATTCAGATCATATTAATGGTGTGGGAGCGTTTTCTCGCAAGTACGGCGTGACAGTTTATGCAACGAAAGGGACTCTGGCGTGTACTCGCCTGGGGGAATTGCCTGCCTCCAGGGTAATAAACAGTCATCAATCATTCGTAATTGGTGATCTGGAATTAAATCCTTTTCCTGTACCGCATGACGCTAAAGAGCCCTGTCAGTTTGTATTTAGTGACGGACAGCGGCGCCTGGCCATCTTAACCGATACAGGTACCAGTACTTCCCATATCGAGGAACAGCTCTCAGGTTGTGATGCCCTGGTGCTGGAGTGTAATCATGATGTCGCGATGTTGGCAGAGGGTGATTACCCATATAGTGTTAAAATGAGAGTGGCCGGTGACTATGGTCATCTTAACAACGAGCAGGCGGCAACATTGCTGCAAAGTATAGATACTTCGAGTCTGCAACACATCGTGGCAGCGCATATTAGTGAAAAGCATAACACGCAAACACTGGCACAGCAGAGTTTAAGCGCAGCGTTGAGTTGTCAGCAGGACTGGATCGCGGTCGCTGATCAGCAATGCGGTCTTGACTGGCGAGATGTGAACTAATGACTTATTCAAAATAACCTAACTGATATAACGGTGATAATCGGGGATTAACCATGGAGAAGCGTGAAGAACTGTATGCGGGAAAAGCCAAGTCTGTATATCTGACTGATGATCCGGACAGGCTGATATTGTATTTTCGAAATGATACATCGGCATTTGATGGCGAAAAAATGGAAGCACTTGACCGTAAAGGTGAAGTGAATAACAAGTTCAATGCTTTTATTATGCAAAAGATTGCTGAAGCTGGCATTCCCACCCATTTTGAGTCATTGCTTTCTGCACAGGAATCTGAAGTAAAAAAACTCGATATGTTGCCAGTGGAGTGTGTAGTAAGAAATATTGCTGCCGGCAGTATCTGTAAACGATTGGGGGTAAAAGAGGGGATTGATATAAATCCGCCTACCTTTGAGTTCTTCCTCAAGAATGATGAACTACATGATCCCATGATTAATGAGTATCACATTCGCGCCTTTGGCTGGGCGAAAGAGGAGCAGGTCAAGGCCATGCAGGAACTGACGTTCAAGGTGAATGATGTGCTTAAGGCCCTGTTCCTTGATGCGGGCCTGCTACTGGTTGATTACAAGCTGGAGTTTGGTGATTACCATGGTGAACTGGTATTAGGCGATGAATTCACACCGGATGGTTGCCGTTTGTGGGACGCTGAAACCCGGAAAAAACTGGACAAGGATCGGTTTCGTCAGGGATTGGGCGGCGTTGTGGAAGCCTATGAAGAAGTGGCGCATCGATTGGGGGTGGATTTGTCATAGCATATCCCATATCTAATGAAAGGATACATAAACTGTTGTAATTTCAAAGAATAATAGTCATGGTTCTGTCTGAACCAGCGCCTGCAAAACCCGGCCTTGAGCCGGGTTTTTCGTTTAGAGATTGGTTACATTTTGTTAAAGGTTTCTCATTATTTAGCCGAATATGTAGCTGAGATTCCATGCGATATGGGAATGATGGGAATTGTTTTGCCGGTATCGCTCAATGCCAATAAAACTGGCAGCAGAACCTTTGAATCAAATTGAAAGGACAAAACAGTGAATTTTCTCTCGCTACTTAATGTAAAACAAAAGGTATTTTCCGGCTTTGGATTAATGCAGATCCTGATCGTGGCCGTTGCGGTCAGTGCCTTAATCAGCTTGTCTTCTACTGAAACCGATGTTGTGACGATCTCCGATGAAATACAGCCTGCGGTGTTGACCGCAACCGAGTTGCAATACCATATCGAGCGAGCCAATAGCTCCCTGGGTTTTTATCTGTTAAGTAAAGAGCAATCCCACAAGGACAGTTACCTGGAAAGCCTGGCTAAGGTGGATTTAGTATTAGGTAAGCTGCAAAACATGCAAATGGTGCAGAACCAGCCTATGTTGAAAGATCACGTTGGTGAAATTGCCGGAGGAGTTGACCAATTCAAGCAATACCGTGATCGTGTGTTGGAACTGGCGGAAAGCCGCGATAAGAATATACCTGGCGTTCGATATGCGGCAGTTAATCTGAGTCCACTCGCTCAACAAATGCTGAACCTGGCTGGCTTAATGTTGCAAGCGGAAATGGAAGAAGACGTAAACGCAGAACGACGCAAGCTATTGGTGGATTTGGAGGGAATGCGTTATTCACTTGCCAGTGTGGTTAATGGTATACGTGCATATCTGGCATTCAAAAGCGATTCGTCTCTGGATGAAATTAAATTATTTTCAGAAAGCATGAATGCAACGATAAGCAGAATAAAGTCAAAGCCTGATTTACTCACACTGGATCAAGCGGATGCCCTGGAGCAGTTTGAAGGAATTCACACCAAGTTCAGTGAGCATATCAGTGAAATGATCAATATTCACAGCAGTGAAAAATGGCGTATGGATTCCTACTTGATTCGTACCGAACTGGGACCACTGGTTAGCGAAATTGGAAATCACGTGGGCATGATTGTTGGGGACTTGCGTGACCAGGCCAGCAGCACCGGTCAGACACTCGCCAACCAGGTGGCCAGGACCATTAGCCTGGTGGGTGTATTACTGGTTGTCGGTGTGTTAGTCGGATTTGCGGGATCTTTCTTTATTAGCCGCGCCATAGTTTCACCATTGTTAAAAACCAAATCTGCCATGGAAGACATTGCATCAGGTAACGGTGATTTAACTCAGCGTATCACGGTAACGGGTAATGATGAAATTGCGCAATTAGCCAATGCGTTTAACCATTTTGCCAGCAAAGTGCAGGAAATCGTCAGGGAAGTGACGGGGATCACCGAACGTGTCGCCAGTGCGTCAGAGCGTATGACCGTGGTGACTGACGAAACGAGAAAGGGAGCAGATCGCCAACAGCAGGAAACCGACGAAGTGGCCATCGCAGTAAACGAAATGGCGGCGTCAGGACAGGAAGTGGCACGGAATGCCAATGCTGCGGCTGATGCGGCGCACAACGCTGACGTGGCGGCAGATAATGGTCGTCAGGTTGTCGGGCATACTATCGAAGCCATTGATTCCCTGGCCAGAGAAGTTAAAGAAGCCGGTGCAGTTATCGACCGGGTGGAAAAGGACAGCGAAAGCATTGGTGGTGTACTGGATGTTATCAAGGGCATCGCTGAACAAACTAACCTGTTGGCATTGAACGCAGCCATTGAAGCGGCGCGTGCCGGTGAGCAGGGGCGTGGCTTTGCCGTGGTTGCCGACGAGGTGCGGACTCTGGCCTCACGGACCCAGCAATCCACCGCAGAAATTCAGACCATGATTGAGCGCTTACAGTCCGGAACGCGGGATGCAGTGTCGGTAATGGATCAAAGTCGAGAAATGGCAGAAGCCACCGTGGGACAAGCTGCTAAGGCCGGAACTTCACTGGAAGAAATCAACTCGGCAGTGACCACCATTAAAGACCTTAATTCACAAATTGCCTGCTCTGCGGAAGAGCAAAGCGCGGTGGCAGAAGAAATCAACCAGAAGGTGGTGCGCATTAGCGATATCACCGACCAGACTGCAGCAGGCGCTCAACAAACCTCCTCGGCCAGTAATGAACTCAATCAGCAGGCGGAAACACTGAAACTGTTAGTGGGACAATTTAAGGTGTAAGCATTTTCCAATTAGAATAACAGCAAAATTCGATTCTCTTCAAAAGTTTAATTTTTGCTACAGGGAAAAGGCCTCAAACGACTCGTTTGAGGCTTTTTTTTACCCCTGTATAAATTTGGTTTTTTGAGCGCGAAAGACGGAGAAATCGTTTGCGGGGTAGCGCATGATGGGGAAATTATGAACGAATCTTCGTATTGCGGCAGATCAATTTTTCATGTCGCCGCCCTGCTATTTGCGGTAAAATAGATGCTGATTTCAGGCGTATCAGTCCGATATTGAAACCGCAAAATGAAATAATACGAATGAATAACAAGTCTGTAATCCAAACTTCACAATTAACAATAATCTATCTATTGAAAAGTAAACTAGCATGTTAATCCTGCATGGTTGTCCCGCTTTGTCAGCCTTTCGGGTTGATAAACTCATCGCCAGGTTGCAGCAATCTGATATACCCATTCAGCAACTTACGGCTTCTTATATTCACATTGTCGACCTGGATGGCGCGCTTACCGACGAAGAACACAATATCCTGACACAGGTGCTTCACTATGGTCCCAGTTACCAGGATGATGCACTGCAGGGTACATCTTTGTATGTGCTGCCACGGCCCGGTACGATTTCGCCCTGGTCCAGTAAAGCGACGGATATTGCGCAGCATTGCGGGTTGAATAAAATCAGGCGAATTGAGCGCGGTGTTCACTATACCTTAAAGCTAGATGGTTCAGTGCCATTGAATGAACAACAGCTGGATTTGTTAAAACCATTCATTCACGATCGAATGACTGATGTGGTGTGGTCCGATCTGGAAATGGCCGGGCAAATATTTATTCAAGCCGAACCGGCACCGTTAAATACGGTTGATATTATTAATCAAGGTCGCCATGCACTGGTAAATGCAAATACTGCCATGGGGCTGGCTTTGGCACCGGATGAAATTGACTATCTGGTAGAAAATTTCACAACCATGCAACGTAATCCGACCGACGTTGAATTAATGATGTTCGCCCAGGCGAACTCCGAGCATTGTCGCCACAAAATATTTAATGCTGACTGGATTGTGGATGGTGAACAACAGGATCATTCTCTGTTCGGTATGATTCGTAATACCTACAAACTTCATCCTGAGAAAATTCTATCGGCTTATTCGGACAATTCAGCGGTTATTGAAGGCTCGACCGCAGGACGCTTTTTTGCGGATCCCTTGACACGACAGTATCAGTATCACCAGGAACCTGTTCATGTGTTGATGAAGGTTGAGACGCATAATCACCCCACGGCTATCTCGCCTTTTCCCGGGGCTGCGACAGGGTCGGGTGGGGAGATTCGCGACGAAGGTGCAACTGGGCGCGGTTCAAAACCTAAAGCAGGTCTCTGTGGTTTCACGGTTTCAAACCTGAAAATACCCGGTTATGAACAGGCCTGGGAACAGGATTACGGTAAACCTGGTCGAATTGATTCCGCGTTACAGATTATGCTGGAAGGTCCTGTAGGCGCTGCATCATTTAATAATGAATTTGGTCGTCCCAATATTTGCGGCTATTTCCGTAGTTTTGAACAACAGATTCCCACTGTCAATGGAGAAGAGGTACGCGGTTATCATAAACCCATTATGTTGGCGGGCGGTTTGGGAAATATTCGTGAAACCCATGTCGAAAAAGGACAGATACCGGCGGGCGCCAAACTCATCGTGATTGGTGGCCCAGCCATGTTAATTGGCCTGGGAGGTGGAGCAGCCTCCAGTATGGCCACCGGCGAAAGTCATGAAGACCTGGATTTTGCCTCGGTGCAGCGTAGCAACCCGG
>NZ_CDLKIE010000350.1:0-2708 GCF_975902315.1 Kaarinaea lacus
CTAATCAGTAAAGTAATGGTAAATACTGCTGCGATAAGCCACTCGATAACACGAATGCGCGAACGTTTTGTGGGAAATTTGGAACTAAATGTATAAAAATCATATGAATCTGATCGCATTGCTACGCCTGTTTATAACTCGAAAAAACAATACTGCCGCTTTAACAAGTCAGGAGCATAGCCTCAGATTGCTTTTGCAGATAAAGCTTGAGGAATGTCAAAGCAAGATCCATACTGCGCTTCTTGCTTGCTAGAGTTCCGATAGTCCCGCTGCCATAGAGTTCATCTCCTTAGACCGGTGACTTTGCGTGTCTTATCTTTCGATAAGCTTGCCTTTGACAGAACTCCTAACTGTTACTCATAGACCATAAAGGCCTCAAATTTTGTATCGTCTGCTATCGAAACTTCTTGAACAATAATTAACCATATTAAAGCCTTGCAAATTCATTTAGTTAGCTCAAAATTAATACGTCCCGTATTGATTCCCGCCATAAGAGTGATAATCGACACATATTGATTCACAAGCGGAAAAACATCTACTAACATGGCAACAAAGATAAATACAACTCATTGACAGAAAACCCGCTCTCCGTAATTTAATCATGGCATCACGTAAAACCCGAATTCTAACAACGATCGCTGTGATTTTCGGCGCACTAGCACTGATTACCATTCAATTATCGCAATTCGCTGTGGATGCAACACTACGGCATTGGCATGAAAACGCCTCTGGCTTCCAGGCAGCCCTTGATCTTCAAAAAACTTCACAAAAAGCAATTGCAGTATTTTTCCATACTGACTGGTGTGCCAGTTGCAAGAAGCTAAGAGAAGAGGTGCTGTCCACCCCGGAGTTTGATCAGTACTTAAAAAATGTGATCCCGGTAAAGATTAATCCAGAAACAGGTTTAAAAGAGCGGCAAATTGCCGATAAATATGGTGTATTGGGCTACCCAACGTTTTTGATAATTGAACCTGGTTCACAAACTGTAACCCGAATTCGAACCAGCCAGAATATAACACCACAACAGTTTATTGATCAGTGCAGGACTGCACAGCAAATCTAGGATACAGGGTATGAGCGACAAAGTCGTTAAATCAGACCAGGAATGGCAGGAGGAGCTTTCACCTGAGTTATTCCGGATCGCTCGTCAACAAGGCACTGAACCGGCTTTTTCCGGTCAGTATTATGCACACAAGGCACCGGGCACGTACCATTGCGCATGTTGTGGTGCAAAGCTATTCCGTTCCAGCGAAAAGTTTGATTCAGGTACTGGCTGGCCCAGTTACTGGAATACATATAATGAACAGTCGGTAACAACACACACGGATCAGTCACACGGTATGACGAGGATGGAGGCACGTTGTGCAAAATGTGACGCTCATCTTGGTCATGTTTTTGAAGACGGCCCTGCTCCTACCGGTTTGCGCTACTGTATTAATTCTGCGGTACTGAATTTCGAGAAGAAATAGATGGCTACTCCAACAAACTTACCCAGACCAGCTCAACAGCGTGTTCTATTTCTGGGAATGCCTGACGTGTTCTCCCATGCCGTGTTAGAGCCATTGCTCAATCGCGGGGTGAATATTGTGGGTGTTGTTATACCTGGAACAGAACCACATTCGGAATTGCAAAACATCGGCGGTATTCCCATAGTACAAAGCGCCAACCATAGCACTATAGAAAAACTCGCTTTAGAATTTCATATTCCGATCTCTTATGTACAAAACATCTCGTCAGATGAATTTAAGAACGAAGTGCAACAATACAAGCCGGATTATATACTCGTCGCCTGTTTCCCCAGCAAACTACCAACAGATATCTGGCAAATTCCAAAGATAGCGTGTCTAAATCTCCATCCATCAATGCTGCCAGCGTACCGTGGACCATACCCTGTATTCTGGCAATTAAGGAATGGTGAAATGAAAACAGGCACAAGCCTACACCTGATCAATGACGAAATTGATGCAGGTGATATTGTTTTGCAAACGGAAGTTCCCCTTCGCGCTGGTATGAGAGGCCGCGCTATTGATGCCAAGCTGGGAGAATTTGGTGCCAAACTTTTTCTGGAAGCGTTACGTCTATACCAGCTTAATAACATCAACATTCAACCACAGAGCTGGATTCAGGCTAGTTATATGCCTGTACCCAGGTTTGAGGATTTTGAAATATCTCCAGCGTGGTCTGCCCGGCATGTATTCAGCTTTATTCGCGGCACAGAAGAATGGGGGCGCACCTATCAAATCAACATCGGCGACGCGATAGTAACTATAAAAACAGTAATGGCATATTCGCCGTCAGGCACCATCAACAAACCGTACGAACTTGAAGATAATTATATCACTATGCAATTCTCGCCGGGATTGGTGAATGCGTATATCGAATCGATCACTCAACAAAAGGCAGTTTAAGAAGTTAATGTAAAATGCGTGTTTTTGATTGCTGAAAATAACGGGACATAACGGCGCGAACGTGCACCGGATAATCCAGCTCTTCCATTTGTTGCATACCTTGTTTAAAAAACAACTCTGCATCTTCGGGAAAATTCCTGATTAGTTCGTCAAAGGCAAGCTCCATTAAATTTGTATCCTGAGACCGGGTTGCAATAATTCCACGATTCAGGTTCAACACCCGCCATGGGTGACGATGATTACTGCTATCGAAATCAAACTTGGTTTGCTCCGAAACTGCACCAATTAATTCGCCCATCA
>NZ_CDLKIE010000351.1:0-8507 GCF_975902315.1 Kaarinaea lacus
CCAATCCCTCCATTACCTGACTGTATAAATGTAAGTTCACTTGTAGAACGAGCATACTCGTATATAAATATTCGACCGGACCCAAAAAAGATAATATTGAATATATCGTCATTATCGGAAGCTGTAATTTCAAAATCACCGCCACTTACAAAAAAGGACCCTATTGTGACATTATTAACTACATCGAAAACATACAAGTTATTAAAATTGCCTGGAGGATTTATTCGAACGACCAAATCATCGTAAGAATCATTATTCATGTCTGCATATTTTACAGCCATCGCTTCACCTAAATCGCGGGGCGACATCCACTCAATTGTATCGTTGCCAATATCAACGGCAGCTAAAAACCTATCAACTCTGTCCGCACTTGACACAAACACCTCATCAATCCCATCATCATCATAGTCCGTATGACTAATAAGTGGTGCATTTTGAGTTAAGTTATTCGTACCAATTGGAGAGCTGAAAGACATTAAACCTAAGTCACTTAACGATACAAGATATGTATTTCTGGTATATATCTCATTATTTACATCTGAATTTATAAAAACAGCCTCGCGCTTGCCAGGCGCTATTTTCGTCCACATACCACCAACAAAAGAACCGGCAAAATCAAGAGGCGATTTATCCCATTGCCGTATCAGGGCGTTAGGCGCAAATTCGAATACACTAAATTCAGAGACTATATGGGATTGGCTAGACAAGGTGATTAGCTCTTTCGGACTGTCGTTGTCAATATCTGCTACTAATATTGTATGTGCATCTGCCACTTGCGAAGAAGCCCAGGACAACTCCGGTAATCCCGTATCATTATTAACTTTATACACATACAACGCATCATAAACTTTTACTAAAATTTCCTCTTCAGTTGTTGCGTCAATATTACTAACTTCTAGCGCCAATGCTATTGTTGACCCACCATTTAATGGCTCAATTGCCGGCGACTCCCATATGTACTGTCCAGTTGGTACGGAGTAAGATCGTAATCCAATACTATTAGGTTGTGAGTTAGTACAACATGTAACAATTTCTTGTATTCCGTCACCATCAATGTCTATTGTATCTACAAATTTAATAAAATCTTCATCTATGACGACAGGGAAAGAGTTTTGCTTCGTAAATGATTCTCCATCAAAAATATCACCGCTTGCAGAAATAATTTCTAAATTAGCATCATCATCTATGTTACCTAACGCCAAGCGTGATTCATGCTCTGGCAGCCCATCAACATAGAATGTCATTCGATCTGACTGCCAAACATTGACTGGGCTAGCTAAGTTTGAAAGATCATAGGCTACGAGTGTCATTTCAGTATCGAAATGACTATTAGTATGCTTAACCAGGTATACTAAGGTTACATTTCCGCTGTTTGTCAAATCTGCCGCCATCATCGCTCTGCGATAGGCGTACCCATCTTCAAAAGAGGAAATTTGTTGTTTAGTGACGCCATCCAGGATAATGATTTTTGAAGGATAGCCGATGATTATATCCGGATTTCCGTCGTTATTTACGTCAGCACTAGTGAGAGCTTGAACGCTAGCATTTGGAATTGGGCTTTCATTCCACTCATAGAGGCTGAAAGGTAGTGACCACTCATGCACAAAGCCATTGTTTTGATATTCCAGGGTATAAACCCGTTTTTTATTATCGGTGAGCAGGAGTTCATTTATTCCATCGCCGTCAAAGTCTGCTATGTCAGCACTATATGTCCATTCTGGGGTAGAAATTGGAGAACGAAATAATGGTTGTTGCCTTAAATCATCCTTTACTGTGGTAGTGGTTTTGAAATTATAAGTAGCCAACTTGTAATTTAAACCTAATGTCCAGTTTACATCTAACGTTGTATCAAACATTGGTCCATGCGGAGCCCAGTTAATTATACCGTCATTACTTAGTGACATTGACGTTGGACCGGATATCATGGTAATTCCTAGCTCATTGCTATCCAGCTCCGGTTTTACTAACGCAAACTGATAACTTTGACCATGATTGACTTCGCTTGGTGCATCTATATCGAACAAGTTATAGTCAATAGTTATGTCTTTAAATATAGAAATATTTGGAGCTGGATATCTAGTGGAATCGCCTTGCTCAGCGTAAATCCGAGCAGTCGTTGAATAACTTCCAACGGGTTCTGAATTTGAAATAATATTGAAAGTTACTGAATCTGACTGCCCAAAGCCACTATTTAAAAATGCCGCGATTTCTATGTAAAACAGCTGGGTAGCTGGCGCAGTAAATATCACGCTATCTTGTGTAATGGAGCCATATGTTGGATTCGCGCTAAGAACTATTATTGTTTCTTCAGAAAGAACATCGCTGTTAAAAACGGCGATATCAACATCACCTTGAACTGAATCTACAGTAATATTGTAAGTAGTAGACTCGGTAGCATAGAACTCGAAGAATTTCGATTCATTTCTATCAACGAAACCAACAGTATTCCCACTATCTACATTAAGTCTTTCCGGATCAGTGGCTCTCTCAACTTTAGCACTACTACTAGAACCGCCCCCACCGCCGCCACAGCCAGTTAGAACTGCAAACATGGACAGTATAAAAATTGCCTTGAGATATTGTTTTATAAACATCCTGTTACCGCTACATCACATGTCGTAATTACGACTGAATATTATGCTTACTATTTTCGTTAACTGATTCTAACAAATCTTGCAATATCTTCTTAATAAATTGCTAAAATTGCAGCTTACTGGTCAAATTACCAACCATGTTAGAACACTTCTCAATATTGTTTTGTTAGCATTTCGGTCTATTCCAACTTGCTGCGATAATAATTTTGATTGAATGGTACTCAGCAACTATGAAACATACCCTGAATCGATGAAATGGTTAGTAAAGTTTACGCGTAACTGCGAAGTAGATGCTGAACGCATCACTACGACTGCAAATTTATACCTAAGTCAGATGTATTTCGGCACTGCCCTTTTTGGGCACAGTCGAGCCAGTACGGCTGGAATTTGCGAAGAAAGGAGGGATATTGTGGGAGAAAGCTGAATTAAAACTAACTACCAAATTTCGAATCAACACCTTCCATATCAGAATACTCGTCACTTTCCACCGCCGCAGTTTCCAGCTTTGGTTCTTCATCAGCAGCAGATTCAGAGACGACAGGCTCATCAACTTCAGGCTCTTCTTCAACAGTTAGTTTGTGCTCGGTTTCCGAGGGCAATTCGCTTTCTGGAATACCAGTACTATCCGGTGTAATAGTACTTTCAGCGACCGTCACATCTTCCTGTTCTTCTAATTCACTTTCAATTTCTTTGTTTGCGACGGTTTCATTTTCAGTAAAAATCATTTCTTCTTCAGCAGACTCTGTTGACGCGATAATCTCTTCTTCTTCGGCTGCAAGCTTGCTTACTAATTCTTTATCGTGTTCGTCCAACATGACGTCATCACGATCATCCTGGTTACTGTCGATATCTTCGTCGGTAACTTCTTCAGCCACCCCTTCACTGACATCTTCAATGACTTCTTCAGTGACTGCTTCGGTAGCTAAAGCTTCTTCGCTTTGCTCTTCTGCTGACTGCTCTGCAACGGGTTGATCACCAATAGCCTCTTCGCCTTCCGCACTTGCTTCAGCAGCTTCAGCCTGTGCAATTTCTTCAGTATTAACTCCTTCCTCACCAGCTTCAGTCTGCTCGACGCCGGGTTCCTGCAAATCCAGTTCGGCATTGATTTTATCCAGGTCACGGATTTCAGCCAGCGTGGGTAATTCTTCCAGCGACTTGAGATTGAAATAATCCAGGAAAGCTTTTGTGGTGGCATACAATGCGGGTTTACCCGGTACATCGCGATGTCCCACAACACGCACCCATTCGCGCTCCAATAAGGTTTTAATAATGTTGGTGCTTACCGCAACACCACGCACATGTTCGATTTCACCCCGGGTTAGTGGCTGTTTATAAGCAATCAACACCAGAGTTTCCAGTAAGGCACGTGAGTAACGGGCGGGTTTTTCTTCCCAGAGGCGCGACACCCAGGGTGCGAAATCTTTTTTGGCCTGAAAACGATAACCGGAACTGACTTTCTTTAATTCAACACCACGTGTTTCACTTTCGGCTTCGATAGCTTTAATGGCTTCTTTTACCGCATCGCGAGTTGGTGGTTCTTTCTCTTCCACGAATAGCGTCAGCATTTTATCGATGCTCAACGGTTCCCCCGCCGCCATAATTGCTGCTTCAATAATATTTTTTAATTGTTCGTCTGTGATTGGCATGTTTCCGCTACCGTTACATGAATAGGTTCGTAGGGTTTGGTTTGTACTAGTTCTATGAGTGATTCCTTGACCAGCTCTAATATTGCCAGGAAGGTAACTACCACACCCAGGCGCCCTTCCTGAGGATCAAATAAATCTGCAAATGCGGTAAATTTTCCCGCTTCAACGCGGCTAAGCACCGTTGACATTCGCTCGCGTACCGACAAAGGCTCCATCTGAACTTGATGGTTCGTAAAATTTTCGGAACGCACGATCACGTCCTTAAAGGCAAGCATCAAATCTTTCATTTCTACATTGGGGTGTAACTTGCGCACGTTGAGGTTGGGAACAGAGACAGACACGCTAAAGTTATCTCGCTCCATGCGCGGCAATTCATTCAAATCTTCCGCAGCGGTTTTAAAGCGCTCATATTCCTGTAAACGACGCACCAGCTCCGCGCGCGGATCTTCTTCGTCTTCATCTTCGCTTACCGGGCGTGGTAACAACATGCGTGATTTGATTTCCGCCAGCATCGCTGCCATCACCAGGTAATCGGCCGCTAATTCAAAATGCAGTTCTTTCATCATCTCGACATATTCCATGTACTGACGGGTAATCGCCGCGATAGGTATATCCAGGATGTCGAGGTTGTGGCGCTTGATAAGATATAAAAGTAAATCCAGTGGACCTTCAAAGGCATCCAGAAAAACTTCCAGTGCTTCAGGTGGAATATAAAGATCCTTGGGCAACTCAGTGAAGGCAGAACCTTGCACTATGGCAATAGGCGTTGAGTCCGTGGCCTGTTGTACTTCAGACTGATCGGTTACTGCAGACGCTTCTGCATCCACAGTTTCTTCAGCAACATTGTCTACGACTTCTGACATTTTAGTTTTTGCCTTGTGTGCTTATTTCAATTTACCGTATCAGTGCTCTGATAGTTTGCTAACGTTAGCGATAAGCCAGGCCCATCGCCGCTCTTACTTCTTCCAGGGTGTCCTGCGCCACATCACGTGCTGCTTCAACGCCTTCGGCAATCACATTCTGCGCAATTTTAGGATCGTCCATGTATTCCTTTGCGCGCTCCTGAATCGGTGCCAGCTCTTTCAACACCGCATCAATGACTGGTTGTTTACAATCAATGCAACCAATGCCCGCCGAGGTACAACCCTGCTGCACCCACTCCCTGGTTTTGTCATCGGAATAAACCTGGTGAAAATCCCATACGGGACATTTGCCTGGATCACCGGGATCGGTTCGTCGAATCCTTGCGGGGTCTGTGGGCATGGTACGTAGTTTCTGCTCTACGTCGGCCGGATCCTCGCGCAATGCGATGGTATTCCCGTAGGATTTTGACATTTTTTGACCATCCAGTCCCGGCATTTTTGGTGATTCTGTCAACAATGCCTGCGGTTCAGGAAGGATTATTTTACCTGCGCCTTCGACATAACCAAAGAGCCGTTCACGGTCTCCCAGGGTAATATTTTGCTGGGATTCCAGCAGGGCACGGGCAGTTTCCAGCGCCTCATGGTCACCCTGTTCCTGATATTTCTTGCGTAACTCTTTGTAAAGCTTTGCATTCTTCTTACCCATCTTCTTGATGGCCGCTTCGGCTTTTTCTTCAAAATCCGCTTCACGACCATATAAGTGGTTAAATCGCCGCGCCACCTCGCGCGTCAGCTCAACATGCGCCACCTGGTCTTCGCCCACGGGCACCTGGCCAGCTTTGTAGATCAAAATATCTGCACTTTGCAGCAATGGGTAGCCGAGAAAACCAAAAGTAGCCAGATCTTTCTCTTTCAGTTTTTCCTGCTGATCCTTGTAGCTGGGTACGCGCTCCAGCCAGCTCAGGGGAGTCAGCATAGACAATAGTAAATGCAGTTCTGCGTGTTCCGGCACCTGGGACTGAATGAAAATTTTAGCCGATCCTGGATTAATCCCGGCTGCCAACCAGTCAATCACCATATCAAACGCGCTGCCCGAAATATTGGAGGGATCATCATAATGGGTCGTCAATGCATGCCAGTCGGCGACAAAGAAAAAACACTCGTATTCGTGCTGCAGGCGCAGCCAGTTTTTCAACACCCCATGGTAATGCCCCAAATGCAATTGGCCGGTGGGCCGCATACCAGAAAGTACCCGCTGGTATTGTGACGGTACAGAACTCAACTTTTTCTCCCTTTTTAATGAATAGTTTTCAATGAACAGTTTTTGATAAACACTATCCAGATTTATCTTCCCGTCAGCAACATCATGATGCGGGGATCTATGCCTACACCCACGCCCAATGCCTGTATGACCTGGGGATCGATACCAAAGATAAACGTTATAAATTTCAAATATGCGATCAGTGGAGGCAGCATTATGGTACCCAATATCCCGGTAAACAACAGGACCACGAGAATAATAAGCCCATAGGGTTCGAGTCGGCTAAATTTGTAGGACAATGGACCAGGTAACAAACTGGACATTATTCGACCACCATCCAAGGGTGGTAAGGGTATCAGGTTAAGAATCATCAAGATACCATTTATAAATATACCTGCGAATCCCATGTACACCATAGGCAGAGCGATATTCGAGGCGGTAGCGGGAAGTAACAAAGCGATTTTTATCACCGCCGCCCAAATTAATGCCATCAACAGGTTAGCCGTAGGGCCCGCTACTGCCACAAGTCCCACATCACGTTTTGGCCGTTTAAGATTTTCCCAGGTTATGGGGACTGGCTTGGCCCAGCCAAACATGAAACCGGTTAATAACAGCATCGCAACAGGCAAAATAACGGTTCCGATGGGATCGATATGTTTAATGGGATTCAGTGTTAAGCGCCCCATCATCTGGGCAGTGGGATCGCCCAAATGTTTTGCCACCCATCCATGAGCAACTTCATGAACAGTAATAGCAAATAAAACTGGTAAGGCGAACGCAGCAATAAGCTGGATTTGATTTAGCATGTGCGAATTGTAACGAGTTTAGGGCGCCACGTCCTAGATACTGGAAAAATAATGCAAAATTATCTTTAGGGCAAAATGAAAAGCGATCAGCTATGCTGTTCTAAAAATTGCGACACATCACCTTTCCCTTCCCGCGTAATCACTGGCTCATCTTCAACCAGGTCAACCACGGTGGTCGGTTCGATACCGCAAAATCCGCCATCGATAACCAGATCGACCTGATGCTTGAGCCTTTCAAACATATCTTCCGGCTCAACCATTGGACGATCATCGCCTGGCATGATCAGCGTGGAACTCATCAAAGGTTCCTGCAAGGTTTCCAGTAGATGGGACACAATATTGTTATCAGGTACTCGTAAGCCGATGGTACGACGCTTTGGATTTTGTAATCGCTTGGGTACTTCGCGAGTCGCTTTCAATATAAAAGTATAAGGACCGGGCGTGAGGCTTTTCATGAATCGATAATGTGCTTTACCGACCTTGGCATAGATTGATATCTCGGAAAGGTCACGACAGACCAGGGTAAAGTTATGCCTGGATTCAAGGTCACGAATCCGCCGGATACGTTCCATGGCATTCTTGTCGCCAATATGACAACCCAACGCATAGGCAGAATCCGTTGGATAGACAATAACACCCCCATCATTTAACACCTTCACCGCCTGATTGATCAGGCGCTGCTGTGGGTTGTCAGGATGTATTGGTAAGAATTGTGCTGTCATATTATTTAGTATGCGCGTTTAATGCCAATGGTGAGTTGACCTGCTTCAATAGGTGAACTGGAATTGGAATTTAACACTAATGAAATGAGATGAAAGTGGTGATGCGACGATTCCTGTTAAACAATTCCTGTAAACATAGCCTGTACAAAGTACCGTTAGTAATTTTACTGCCAGTCATGCCAAATAGGCAGACATTCTTCGGGAAGTGGCGGAATATTTCCCAGTTCCACCCAGGCATGTTTCGGACCGTGATAATCAGAACCGCGTGATGCCAGTAATTCATATTGTTTGGCATAGCGCGCCATGGTCATACACTCATCTTGCGAATGCGCACTGGATACGACTTCCAGTCCAACACCACCACACGCTTTAAACTCAGATAGCAACTGGCGCAGCCTGGTTGCGGTGATACGATAACGTCCCGGGTGGGCAATCACCGCCTGACCTCCGGCAGCGTTAATCCAGGAAACCGCTTCTTCGAGTGTTGCCCACTGGCCCGACACATAACCGGGTTTGTTATTCACCAGAAACTTCTTGAAAACTGCCCTGACATCTTTTGCGTACCCATGCTCCACCAGGAAATGCGCAAAGTGCGTTCGACTAATGAGCGCTCCC
>NZ_CDLKIE010000352.1:0-7895 GCF_975902315.1 Kaarinaea lacus
GGAGAATAAGGAAAGGAAAAGTCACCTGAACCGACCCGATTGCATTAACGGCGATCAGGGCTTCTGGATAGCCAAAGAATATTTTGGGCAACTGGGCGGTTACGATGAATCACTACCCTATATGGAAGACGCGAGACTGGCATCAAAAATCTTTCAAACCGGACATTGGATAACGCTACCCGGTGAAGTTGAAACATCAACTCGACGCTTTGAAGCGGAAGGGTTTGCCAAACGCCAGATACTTAATTCGTTTTTATGTAATTTCAACGCTATGGGGGTTAATGAGTTCTTTCAGTCTGCACAGGAAGTTTACAAATCACAAAACGAAACCAGGAAGCTACAACTGCGGCCCTTCTTAAAACTTGCCCACCGGCAAATGAATGGCCAAGGATTACGTATTGCCATTAAGCGGTGGTACCTTACAGGCGCATACATTGCTGACAATGCCTGGCAATTGGCTTTCGCACTGGATTGCCGACGCAATCGGAAAAGAGGCTTGCCCCCGGGGGCCAATGATGCTTCACTACTGGCGTTTTATGATCATTATATTTCACGCGCTACCCGGTGGACTGTCATCAGAGCACTCACTGGCATATTCACGATTATCTGGTTCTACAGCCTGTTTCTAACACAATGATAATTCACGCAGACATGGACGCATTCTATGCCTCCGTTGAACTATTAGACAAACCTGAACTGCAGGACAAACCCGTAGCTGTGGGCGGTCCTTCCCGTACCCGCGGCGTCATATCGGCAGCCAATTATATTGCGCGACAATTCGGCATCCATAGCGCACTACCCTGTGCAATCGCTACCAGGCGCTGCCCCGATCTTGTATTGCTAAAACCCAGAATATCCGTATATGCAGAGTATTCTAAAAAAATAAAGGAAATTTTTTATCACTACACACCGCTGATTGAACCGCTTGCACTGGATGAGGCTTTTCTGGATGCCACTGGCAGTGAAAAACTATTTGGCAGCACCGAAATCATAGCCAGAAGAATCAAGCAAGACATAAAAGATGAGCTGGGATTGACTGTATCAATAGGTATTGCGCCGAACAAATTTATTGCAAAAATCGCTTCGGATATCCAAAAACCAGATGGCTTTGTAATAGTAGGAGAAAATGAAACCCAGAGCTTCCTTGATCCTCTGCCAATAACACGTATCTGGGGTATTGGAAAAGTATCGTCTGCAAAACTCAATGAACTGGGCATCTTCAAAATCAGTGACCTGCGACAATACTCACAAGCGAAACTTCAAGAATGGTTTGGCAAGCATGGCATCCATTTGTGGCAATTAGCCCATGGTATCGACAACCGCCAGGTAGTAACAGATAGCCAGGCGAAATCCATATCCCATGAAGCGACATTTGACATAAACCTGGAAAGTATCGAAATAATACAATCGCAACTCCTGCATTTGACTGAACAGGTTGCAGCACGCCTAAGGCATTCACAATTAAAAGGACGTACGGTGACTATCAAAGTACGTTACGCCGACTTTAAAACTATAACCCGCTCCCATTCAGTCGCTTCACCGACGAACAGCACCCGTCAAATTTGGAAAGTAGTAAAAGAAACACTACTACCAAAGGCAGATATTCACCGGCAAGGTATTCGCCTGCTTGGCGTGGGCGTCAGTCACTTCAAGGACGAGCGAAGCAGCGTAAGCGAACAAATGGACATGTTTCAGGAACAGAATAAAAAAGACACATACATTGACAAGCTGACCGATGACATTAATCAGAAATTTGGTGCGGAAGCCCTGATACGTGGTACGACAGTAAAAAAGTAGACTCTAAAAAGCAGAGAACGATGCTTATTTACCAATAACCAAAAACGGTTTCAAGGAAAAATAAAGAATAAATAAAATAGCAGCCACATAAAAAATCAGTTGCAGAGGTTTTTCCCTGACAACATCCAGAAACGTGCGCTGTTTGCCTTCACGCTGTAGCGCCTCGTACTCTTCCCTGGCTTTTATGGCCCGTTGTTTCTGGTACACATCAATAAGTTCCTTTGCCTCATCGAGCTGATCTTCAGTACGGAGCCAGAAGGCTCCCGCTGAAATACCCCAGTTCCCCGTTTCTGTTTCATAGTAATCTATGTGATGCTCATCCAGTAACTCGCGCAGTTCTTGGGCTTCGTCATCGGGAACATAGCGTAGTGAAAACAATCGAACGGGCATGATTAATAACCGGAAATTAAAAATTATTACAGACTAAAGGCGTACCTGATTTCCGGTAGCATTCGTTCAACGCATTGTTCCCCCTCTTTAATCGCTTCGCTAGCTTTGTGAAACTCCAGCAGTCCGATTCTTGATAACTTGGGCGACAATAATACATCCGGCGGATCACCTGCCATACGGCTACGGGTAATACGGTCCTGGGTAATGTTAATAGAACTGGCAATCGCATCAAATAAACCGGGAGTTTTTTCTTCAGTGCTTTTTTCGGGAAAAATTGCTTCAGAATATTCCTTGATGCTCTTAACAAAGCGTTCAGCTATATTAGTGCCGTCCTCTATGTCTTTGTCTGATTTTTGAGGCATATGCCTGCCTAGAATGTCTCCATTGAGATTTACCGCAATCACCTGGTCCGCACCCAGTGCGCGACAGATGGATACTGGCACAGGGTTTACCAGACCGCCATCAACTAACCATCTACCGTCATTTTGTATGGGAGGAAACAAACCAGGCAACGACATCGAGGCCCAAACGGCCTGTAGCACCGAGCCTTTTGTAAACCACACCTCCCTGCCGTTTTCCAGGTCTGTCGATACCGCAGCAAATGTTTTGTCGAGCGCTTCAATGCCAAGCTCTTCATCACAAACATTTTTACTCAAGAAATCTTCCAGCCGTTCTGCATCAACAAATCCATTTAATGACCAGTTAAGTTCAAAAAATCTGGCCACTTCCATTTTTGACAGTTTATGCACCCAGTTCTCAAGCCTGTCGAGATTCCCCGCACAATAGGAAGCACCTACCAACGCACCGATGGAACAACCACAGATAATGTCAGGCTCAATACCAACTTTCGATAATGCTTTAATAACACCAATGTGACTCCAGCCACGTGAAGAACCACTTCCCAGAGCAAGTCCAGTTCGTCCCCGGCTATTAATGATGCTATTGGTCATAATTATTACTTTTTAAAGTTTAATTTCCAATTTATCCGCAACAGATGCTAGAACATATCCAGAAAACAAATACAGTAACGTTCAATCTGTTGCATATGACCATCCTCCTCCAGTCGTTCAGAAACAGTACTGCTGTGTGAATACTTACGATTTACTTCAACAATCAGTTCCTGCAGAAAATCATCATTGAGCGATCCCTTCTCGCGAAGCTGCATCCACATTAACATTTGCAACAAACACAACCCAGCCATACACTCAACAAGTGCCACAATGATTGATTTTGCGCTAGACGCCTGCAAAAAACCTTTAGCACTTAAGTACAGCTTCACATAAACTTGCAGTAATTTTCCGTATTGCGCCCGCAGCTCAGGTCGAGTCAGGCTGACATATTCCCCAATAACCTGGTAAATTTTACTGTAGTCTTCATAAGAATCACCGCTTTCAACAATTGTCTTTGTAAGAGGCGAAGACTCGGATTCCATAAACACTGGATTAATATCGCGCGATCGACAAAGCGAAAATATGACCTTCCAGAATGATCCTGCAGTTACCGGGTCAGGCTTCAACCTCCCCTGTTTGGCGGCAAGATTAATGTCATATAGATTACTCTTTGTTTGCTTTATTAGTTGATCGATCTGGCTACTTCCGATCGGCGCCTGGTTCGCTCGGTTGAACATATCACCGAACACATCCGCAATATAAAATACCCTCACCCCCAGGGGAAACTTTTCAAAATGCAGGACGCTGCTAACAAAATTATCCAGATGATAATTTAATGGCGCATTATTTTCAGAAATTGTTCCAGGCGAATCATCTTTCATCTGTGACTTCACATATAGTTCATCTTCAACGCCGTCAAATAGAGCCAATCGTACTATCTCCGGACATGACAACGATGCAGTTTTATACATGCGATTAAACAAACTGATATTTACCCGCGGGTATTCCCGACAGACGGAGGGCAGATAAGAATGCCCATAGCGCAGTTGCACTTCACATAGTTTGTCACTATTCAGGAAATAGCAACTTGCATCTTCTTTAATTTTTAATTGCGTCTCACCCTCAGCTTTTATTTCAGAAATAGAATCCAGTAACCATTTCCGATCCGACGCGCTATGCACCTCACGCCATTTCTCAGCCGTTGATGAGTCAACGGCAAAATACCAGCTCGCCTCACAACAGCTCCTGGGGCAACTGGATCCAGTACATTCAAATGTTTCCAATGCTTTTAAAGTATGTATCTCTTTCATTCTGATAAGCTTTGCTGAGTAAACTGAAATTTCACCAGGAAATTCTACTAGTCATCATCTCGGCGAACATCAATTGCCAGTAGCTCTCCATTGTAGTCAATATCAATTGAGAACTGAATTGGTCGACAACAAACATAGCAGTCTTCGATATAATTTTGCTGTCCCACTGACAGGTCTACACTGGCATTAAAAGACTCACCGCAATAGGGACAGCTTACGGAGTATACTTCTAGCATATCAAGTCAATGAATCCGAGGAAAGAATATGTTGTTTCAGCGCTTCTTCCTGAACAGGGTATGGAAGAGGATCAAAGTTGACGAACATTGCCTGTAATTTCTCCAGCTGATGCTGGTATTCTTTTTCGTAAAACACAATCACTCTAATTGTTTTCGAATGAGTTTGCTGCAGGCGTTCAACCGTCGCCAATAATGATTCAAGAGTACTGGTTCGATCTCTAAAATCTGACTGATAATTAAACTCTGCGACAATCACATCGGGCTTTTCCTTGCGCACGATAGCCATCGCTTTGCGCATAGCGTGCGCCATAGTGACTTGATAACCACATGACTCATACAGTGCTGTAAAATTGGGGTATCCACCCAGCTCAACAATCGCGAGCAACTTTTTATCGTTAGCCACTATTAATCACGCACTTTATCGCCTGGTATCCACTGCATCTATCCAAGACTCTTGGATGCAATCTCATAAACGTCCTTGGAAAGCCCGGGTTCGGCAACAATTTTATCCAGTTGCTTTTTCATCAGTTGCTGGCGCTGATCATCATACTTGCGCCACAGGGTAAAAACAGTTGCTAGTCGTGCCGCGATCTGCGGATTGAGCTTATCGATTTCCAGCAACTTATCGGTAAAAAATTCATACCCATCACCGCTCAGGTCATGAAACTGGGACGGATTGCCGTGGCCAAATGCACCAATTAGTGCTCGTATTTTATTGGGATTTTTTAGCGTGAAAGCTTCGTGTGATGTCAGCGCTTTAACACGGCTTAGCGTGCCCGGTAAACGTGAAGTTGCCTGGATACCCAGCCACTTATCAACTACTAACAAATCATTTTTCCATTGCCGATAAAATTCATCCAGGGCCTGCTCCCTCTGGATGCAATCATTATTAACCAGGGATACCAGTGCCGCCATCACATCCGTCATATTGTTACTTTGTTTAAATTGCGAGTAGCATAAGTCATGAATGTTACTGTCATCCGTTTCCATCAGAAAACCCAGACAGGTATTTTTTAACGCGCGTTTTTTGACATGCTCCTGCTCAATACTGTAATCACCCTGAATAATGTTTTCCTCATAAACCTCAAGAAACAGATCTTTAAGCTTATTCGCCAAACTTTTGCGTATAAATCGACAGGCCTGATGAATAGCAAGTGGATCAATGGGAGAAATGAATTCGCTAATATAACTTTCTGACGGCAAACTGACCGCTTGCGATGCCAAAGCTTTATCGATTGCTTTGTCTTTCAGTGTAGCCCGATACGCGTCAATAAATTGCTCGGGTAATTGTAGTCCACGATCTTGCTGGATATCTTCAACCAGCTGTTTGACAAGCTTTACTGCCAATTGCTGCCCGGCGTCCCAGCGATTAAAATCATCGCTATCATTTGCCATCAAAAAATAGCGTTCGTCATCGCTTAAGCCCAGATCAACTTTGATGGGCGCCGAAAAGCCGCGCAATAAAGAAGGCACGGGCTCGCTATCGACATTAGTAAATACAAACGACTGTTCCGGTTGCTTGACATGGAGAACCGCCGTTCCAAGAATCACTTCTTCTTCACCCTTCAATTGCAGCGGTATGTCGTTGCCGTTTTTGTCCAGCAATCCCACCGCTAATGGTATATGAAATGGCTCTTTGCTTTCCTGGCCGGGTGTAGCCGGGCAGGATTGTTTGATGTTTAAGGTATAAGTTTTCTCAGCCGCGTTGAAATTGCGGGTTACGTGCAACTCTGGCGTACCTGCCTGGCTATACCAACGACGAAACTGTGTCAGGTCCACCTCATTAGCATCTTCCAGCGCCTTGACGAAATCATCACAGGTAACTGCCTGACCATCGTGGCGTGAAAAATACAAATCCGTACCTTTACGGAATTTGTCCGCGCCTACAAGATGATGAAGCATACGCACCACTTCAGCACCCTTGTTATAAACCGTTACAGTGTAGAAATTATTTATTTCTACATAGGAATCAGGCCTGACTGGATGCGCCATGGGACTGGCATCTTCGCGAAACTGGTGTGCACGCAGGATATTCACATCACTGATTCGCTTTACACCACGCGATGTCATATCAGCGCTGAATTCCTGATCGCGAAATACGGTAAATCCCTCCTTAAGACTCAATTGAAACCAGTCACGACAGGTCACGCGATTGCCAGACCAGTTGTGAAAATACTCATGACCAATCACACCTTCGATACCGTCGTAGTCACTGTCGGTAGCAGTGTCAGGTTTAGCCAACACATATTTTGAGTTAAAAACATTAAGCCCCTTGTTTTCCATGGCACCCATATTGAAATCATCAACCGCAACAATCATGTAAATATCCAGATCATATTCACGGCCATAGACTTCCTCATCCCATTTCATGGCCTTTTTCAGGGAACGCATTGCGTGATCACACTTATCAATGTTGTGGGATTGCACATATATATGTAGTGTCACCTCACGACCTGATTGAGTCGTAAAAGAATCCTCGATCTTTTCCAGATCACCTGCGACCAGGGCAAAAAGATAGGTAGGTTTTGGAAACGGATCTTCCCACCTGGCATAATGCTTTGCCGAATCTGATTCATCATCACCCTGCGCTACCAGGTTACCGTTTGAGAGCAGCACGGGAAATTTGGATTTATCCGCAACAATGGTCGTTGTGTATTTCGCCATAATATCGGGGCGATCATACATGTACGTAATGCGACGAAAACCTTGAGCTTCACACTGGGTGCAAAAGTTACCGCTGGAAATATACAATCCATTTAGCGATGTATTCGCCTCGGGATTGATTTCTGTTTCCATCAGCAGTTCAAAGGCATCGGGCACATCGGGAATAATGAGTTGCTCTTCGCTGACCTGAAATTCTGAATCAGCAAGCGTGTGATTGTTAATTGCCACGGACTTTAATACCAGATCTTCCCCGTGCAACACTAACGGTTGAGACGCACTTACGCCCTCGCGCCTTTTGACACCGAGCTTTGACTTCACCCGGGTTGCCGTTTCATGCAAGTCAAAATTTAGATCGACCGTCTCGATGAGATAATCTGTGGGTTTGTATTCAGAGAGATAAATCGTACGCGGAGCTTGTGGGTCTTTAGCCATGCATCGGGTCCCGTTATATGTCCATTAATAGCTGGAAGTCCAGAGATTCTAATATTCCAGACATTTTAGCCTACAGTGTAGTTCAATCCAGCAGTCGTTTTGCGCTAGAATACCACACCACTGTCGTTACAAATATGAGTATCACATAAATATAACCGATTAGAGAAAACCATGAC
>NZ_CDLKIE010000353.1:0-9600 GCF_975902315.1 Kaarinaea lacus
AATCTATCCTCCATACAAAACTATAGCCTGGCGACAGTAATAGGCTTTGTAGTGATGCTTGTTGGGATCGTCTATATAAACCGCCTGAAATTCGATCCAGACGTTGATCGTGATTTTCATTTTGCCAATGTTGAGAAAGTATTCGGCATTTTAATGATTGCCACAGCATGCGCGATGGCATTTGCCCATGGTTCAAACGACGTAGCTAACGCGATTGGGCCATTGGCCGCAGTGGCGGGCATAGTAGAACACCAGGGTCAAATCACACAGAAATCAACGTTACCCCTGTGGATACTCTTTCTGGGAGGTATCGGTATTATTGTTGGGCTGTTGACCTATGGACACAAGGTTATTGCAACGGTTGGAACCGGCATTACTCAACTCACACCCAGCCGGGGTTTTTCCGCAACCCTGGCAGCAGCCACCACGGTTGTGCTGGCATCAGGAACTGGATTACCTATCTCGACGACCCATACACTGGTGGGAGCAGTCCTGGGTGTCGGACTGGCGCGTGGTATCGCTGCACTAAACTTAAAAGTCGTACACACGATTTTCCTTTCCTGGATTATCACCTTGCCGGCTGGTGCCATTTTGTCTATTGTATTTTTTCTATTACTTAAATCCTGGTTTGGGCAAGCTTGAACATTTCATACTATGTCAGACATTTTTGATTTTGAACATGATCCGGACGAATATGCTGTCATGGGGAATCCCATTTCGCATAGCAAGTCTCCGCAAATCCATGCGCAATTTGCTGAGCAGACTCAACAGAATATACGCTATCGCGCCATCCAGGTTGATCCTGGTGGTTTCGATCAAGCGGTAGGAAATTTTTTTGCCAGTGGCGGTAAGGGATTAAACGTTACCGTACCCTTTAAACAGGAGGCCTGGCAACTGGCGAATGAATTAAGTGAGCGGGCTCAGCTCGCCGGTGCGGTCAATACCTTAAAGCCATCCACTGATAATGAATTATATGGCGATAACACCGATGGCACTGGTCTGGTACGCGATCTGACACGGAATATTGGCATTAGCATTAGCAACAAAAAGGTATTGCTGGTGGGTGCTGGTGGTGCTGCACGTGGCGTTATTGCGCCGCTACTCGACAACAACCCCCGACAATTGATCATTGTCAATCGTACCATGGATCGCGCACATGAACTGGTTAAGCACTTTTCAGAGAAAGGCAAGATTGAAGCTTTGAGCTTTGATGAATTGAATGGTAAAAATTTTGATGTTGTCATCAACGCCACATCCGCCAGTTTGAAAGGTGACTTACCACCGCTTCCAGTAAGCACCATCAGCAAAGCACAGGTCGTGTACGACATGATGTATGGAAGTGAGCCGACATTGTTCCTGCAGTGGGCCCGACAAAACGGCGCAGAAAAAATCAGCGATGGTTTGGGAATGTTAGTGGAACAGGCTGCGGAATCTTTTTTTATCTGGCGCAATGTACGACCCGATACGGCACCGGTCATCCAGCAATTACGCGCCAGTCTTTAACTAACCTGCCAGGCAATACCTTCGAACGACTAAATCCTGCTAGCGGATTACACCCTGGAGCTTTTGCGCCTTTCCTGCTGGCGTCGATTGTAAACGTTGACAGCATACAGGTTTTTATACTGCTTACTACGACGGTCGTTTCCTGTATTCCGTGCAACAAACTCACGCGCCCGTAACGAACTGCCCTGAAAAGTAAGGTGATCAAGTCGCTGCAAAACATGCCTGGCAACATGATCGGGCTTAATAACAGCATGGGCATAACGTATGGATTGATCACCGGAAGAGTGATCAATCACATTAAACTCACTGTGCGTAATGCGATCTCTGTTATCCAGTAGCCGCCTTAATAAACCTCGAAAGCTACTCGGCAACATCACATAGTTGACTATCTTTCTGAGTTCAGAAGGCTCTATTTGATGGGGTAAATTTCCAATATAAATATTCATCCATGTCTCCTAATCCCTGGCATCACTTTGAATAGTTTATTTTTGGTGTAATGGATTTACATGAGTATTACTCGATATTCTGACCGATAGTGTGACTGATCATTGTGTAAAGATTGTGGAAAAATCGTGGGACTAATGTGAAATAGGCTGTAACCAGGAGGGCCGCAACAGGGGCACAACTAATCCATATATCGATTTTTCAATTTTTTATAGTGTATTGCAGAATAATCAATCCAGGCATATTCTTCATCCGTTAACTGGCGAATTTTCTTGACGGGGCTACCAAGATAGAGATAACCACTTTCCAGCTCCTTTCCCGGCGCTACCAGACTACTTGCCCCCACTAATACGTGGGATTGAATCACGGCTCCATCCATAATGGTGCTTCCCATACCGATCAGGCAATTATCCTCAACGACACATCCATGTAGGATAACCTTGTGACCCACTGTCACATTATTCCCTACGCGTAGTGCGAAGCCATCAGGAATTGTTTGATGGGGGTGCGTTACATGCAATACCGATCCATCCTGGATATTAGTACAACTGCCAATAGTTATTTTATTGACGTCACCCCTGACCACAGTCATAGGCCAAATAGAACTGTCTTCGCCAATTGTCACATCGCCAACAACCAGCGACGTCTCATCGACGTAGACTGAATCCGCAACAACAGGCGTAATACCCTGGAAAGATTTGATCGTCATGACAGATAAACCAGCTCAGCGCAATGTTACCAGCTCTTCGGCACTGGTGGGGTGAATTGCAACCGTATTATCAAAATCAGCCTTGGTTGCACCCATTTTTATCGCCACTGCAAAACCCTGCAGCATTTCATCCGCGCCATCACCTATGATGTGACAACCAACGATTTTTTCATCGTCTCCTGTAACTACCAGCTTCATCGCGGTCTGAGACTGGTGTGAAGTGAAAGCATAGGCCATGGGTGTAAACGTGGTTTGATAAATTTTCACTGCGTCATTACCGAGCTTACGTCGCGCATCTTCTTCACTCAGGCCTATCGTTCCCGCTGGAGGATGGCTGAATATTACCGTGGGAATATTTTCATATTCCAGGCGCCGATCCGTTTGTTGGTTAAAAAGCCTGTCAGCAAGGCGACGTCCTGCTGCAATAGCTACCGGCGTTAATGGAATTCGCCCAGTAACGTCACCGAGCGCATAAATGCCGGGCACATTGGTGTTCTGAAAATCATCTACTTTAATCATGTTGCGCTCGTCTGTTTCAACCCCCGTTACTGCAAGGTTGAGCCCCTCAACATTGGGTTCACGTCCTATCGCCCAGATAAGACCATCAAAACCTTCATAGTGCTGATTATTACTACAACTCACATGCAATCCACCTTCACTGGTCTTTACCACACTTTCAACACTGGTGTTGGTAATCACATTAATACCCGATGACAACAATTCTTTCATCAGAATCTCGCGCAACAGGACATCAAAATGACTGAGTACCTGCGGCCCTCTTACCAATAAGGTGACTTCAGTACCCAGCGCATTAAGCACACCCGCAAATTCAACCGCAATATACCCCGAACCAACAATCGCAACATTTTTAGGTTGTTCCCGCAATGCAAAAAATCCATCTGAAGTAATACCTAATTCAGCACCGGGTAATGGTGGTGTAGCAGGCGTCGTACCTGGCGCAATGACTATGTGAGTTGCAGTATAAGATTCGCCGTTAACATCAAGCGTATTAGCATCGACAAAGCGCGCAGAGCCCGTTATTTCGTCGATTTTGTTTTCTTTAAGATAACCATGATACCAACTGTTAATGCCGCTGATGTAGCTCTGACGGCCTTTAACAAGCTTTTGCCAGTTAAAACTCTTTAATTTCACATCAAAACCGTAATCAGGTGCGTTTTGCAGCGTGTACGCCATGTTTGCGCCATACCACATGACTTTTTTTGGCACACAACCTACGTTCACACAGGTTCCACCTATGTTGCCGCGTTCTATCACTGCGCATCTGGCACCATACGTTGCTGCCCGTTCCGCAACGGACAAACCACCACTGCCGCCACCAATGGCTATCAAGTCATAATGTTTACTCATTCTGTATGATTCCTGAGAGATTTTTTGTATCTGTATTTATACTTGATGAAAACTATTACTGGTTGATTACTTCCACTTTCAACACGGCACCATCCGTTTTGGTGACTTTAACTTTCGTGCCGCTCTCGCAATCCGCCCCTTCGATTTTCCACATGGTGTCATCAACCCTGATCTTCCCAACACCATTAACAACGGGCTCCGTTAGTGTGAATGTGCGTCCGACGTATTGTTCACCACGCATATTCAAGGTTGGACGATCTGTTTCTGTTGGATGTTTCTTAAGGTAATTTCGCCACACCACAATACTCACTACTGAAACCACGGCAAACACGATGAACTGGTATTGCCAGGTCATTTCCGGGGCCAGCACCAGGATCAATCCTACTAAACCGGCAGCAATCCCCATCCAGAGAAAGAATGCGCCAGGCGCAAACAACTCAAGTATTATCAATATGATACCAATGATCCACCAGTGCCAAAAATCCAGTTGTTCCAGCGTCACCGTATTATGCTCCTTGCTTGTTCATGGCTTGTTTGGCCAGTTCCGCGACACCACCAATGGCACCGATCACACCCGATGCTTCCAGCGGCATGAAGACCAGTTTTTCATTGTTTGAGGTAGCAATTTTTTCCAGTGATTCCACATAACGATTGGCCACAAAATAATTCACCGCATTAATATCGCCTTGTGCAATTGCCGTGGAAACCATTTCGGTTGCTTTTGCTTCCGCTTGCGCTTCACGTTCGCGTGCTTCAGCATCGCGAAAAGCCGCTTCCTTTCGACCTTCAGCTTCCAGTATGGCGGCCTGCTTTTCACCTTCGGCACGTAAAATTTCCGCCTGTCGAAGACCTTCCGCCTCGAGAATATTGGCTCGCTTGTCGCGCTCCGCTTTCATTTGCCGCGCCATGGCTTCCACCAGGTCATGTGGCGGACGGATATCCTTGATTTCAATACGGGTTACCTTGATTCCCCAGGGTGTGGTTGCATCATCCACTACCTGTAACAGCCGCGCATTGATTTCGTCACGCTTCGATAATAATTCATCCAGGTCCATGGAACCCATGACCGTACGAACATTGGTCATCGTCAGGTTCAGAATGGCATATTCCAGTTGATTGACTTCATAGGACGCTTTCGCCGCATCTAGAACCTGAAAGAATACCACGCCATCCACTTTCACCATGGCATTATCCTTGGTGATCACTTCCTGTGATGGCACATCCATAACCCGTTCCATCATATTCATCCTGGAACCGATACGATCTATCACGGGTACAATGATATTTAATCCGGGACGCAAGGTGCGCGTATAGCGCCCAAATCTTTCCACGGTATATTCTCGTCCCTGCGGAATAAACTTGGCGCTCATAAACACTAACAGCACCGCGAGCACACCCAGGACAATAACAAACGAATCAAAACCAAACGAGCTAAAACCAATCATAACGCCTCCTTGAGTAGCATTCTTAATCTATCGTAAATCCTGACATTGTTTTATCTGTGAAGAATTTTTGAGCCATATGGGAGCCAAAGAAGGATTCACCAGTATTTATTTGTCAACCTTTCACGATAATGCGAACCAGGTAGTACTACATTCCACCGCCTGTTTGTGCACTTTGTTGGATCTGAATATACCGCACCTGATGAGGGGCGACATTGCGCTGAATAGTGTGATTCCTGGCATTTTATGCATTGTTTTGAGGCCTTAACTATCAATGGTGACTTTCAGTGAATTTATCAAGGTGCAATCACCACTTACCCCCGGCAATACACCATAAAAACAGCCAAAACCTGAACTGAATCCTGAAAATGATAACAAATAGATAAATTCGCCGATCCGTTTAATTTTCCGCTAAAGCAATCGGGTAACTGGTGATTAAGCAATACGATCCATTAGTTCCATACTAACGGCTCTTCATCCATTAGCGCCAATTGTTCTTTCAGCGTCAGTATTTGTTCTTCCCAGTAGCGTTGGGTATTAAACCAGGGAAAATTTTTGGGAAATGTTGGATCATCCCAGCGCCTGGCAAGCCAGGCAGAATAGTGCAGCATGCGTAACGTTCTGAGTGCTTCTAACAAATGCAGCTCGATAGAATTAAAATCACAAAATTCAGTGTAACCTTCGAGTACATCACATAACTGCTCGGTCATTTCACGACGATTCCCTGACAACAACATCCAGATATCCTGCACCGCTGGCCCCATTCGCGTATCATCAAAATCCACAAAATGAGGACCATCATCGGTCCATAATATATTTCCCGGATGACAGTCTGCATGGATACGGAAATACTGGACATCACCGGCGATCTGAAATCTTGTTTCTACCTTCTGCAACACCTGTTCTGCAATAACCTGGTAAGCCTCACGTATTTCTTCGGGTATTACCTGATTGTCCATCAAAAAACGCAGCGACTCCCGTCCATAACTCTCTATATCAACGCGAGGACGATACTGAAAATCTTTTGCTTTGCCCAATGCATGAATTCGCCCAATAAAACGTCCAATCCACATCAACTTATCCGGATCATCCAGTTCCGGCCAACGTCCGCCACAATTGGGGTAAACGGCAAATCGAAATCCCATATGCTCATGCAAAGTTAGCGGTGCCTCGCCCAGGGTCATGGGAGGTATTACAGGAATCTCTGATTCAGCTAATGCCAGGGTAAACTGGTGCTCTTCAATAATGGCATCATTGGACCAGCGGTCAGGACGATAAAACTTGGCGACGACGGGGCGTTGATCCTCAATACCAATTTGATACACACGATTTTCATAACTATTCAATGCCAGCAGTCGTCCGTTAGTCATTAAACCGAGCGACTCAACGGCATCCAAAACCGTGTCGGGTGTTAAATCATCATAAGCGTGTTTTTCTTCTTTATTGAAATTCGTTGTCACCTTTGCCTCGTACTCCCGTTAAACACCATTTACACCCACCCACTTGCGTATACAAAGATTGGTGCTGCACATCAGCGTTAACTACACTGTAACGCAAATTACCTGTATTGAGTCAGAAACCCTGACAGCTTTCGTCTGTCACATCAAATGTTGCGATACAGCTAAAACTGGCATCGTCGATGCTTGGAAATAGATAGTTATCACAAGTGTTATTATGTCAGTTAAACTACAGCAACTTGCTGGATTAATTAATAATTATGGTTAACAGTGAGCATTTAATGAGCAATCCATTACTTGAGTTTCAAGGTTTACCCCCTTTTTCCCAAATCCTGCCGGAACACGTAGGGCCCGCAATTGATCAGTTATTGAGCGAAAGCAAACAACATATCGATGACCTTGTGACTACTACTAATAGTTACAGCTGGGGAAATTTTGTTCAACCACTGGAAGATATTCAGGACAGTATCAATAAAACCTGGTCACCCGTCAGCCACTTGAATTCGGTAATGAATAATGAAGCACTGCGAAACGCATACAACGATTGCCTGGCCAAAATCACAACCTTCCATACTGAGTTGTCGCAGGACAAACGAATCTACAATGGTTATCACGCCATAAAATCCAGTGACGAATTTTCACAATTAACAGCTGCGCAACAAAAAACGATTAATGACGCTTTGCGTGACTTCCATCTATCCGGTATCGATCTGGCGGAAGACAAACAACAACGTTTTAAGGAAATCAAACAGCAGCTGTCCAAATTAACTTCGCAGTTTTCCGACAACGTGCTTGATGCCACCAACGCCTGGCAAAAAACCATTGATAATGAAGAACAGCTCACTGGTTTACCGGATTCCGCCAGGGCGATGGCAAAGCAGGCCGCACAACACAAGAAACAATCAGGCTGGATGCTTACGCTGGACTTCCCCTGCTATTACGCCGTGATGAGTTACGCCGACAATCGCGAGCTGCGTAAGGAAGTGCATGACGCCTATGTTACCCGTGCTTCTGACCAGGGCCCACATGCCGGACAATGGGACAACAGCCAAATAATGGAGGAGATACTTGCATTGCGCCATGAAATGGCATTGCTGCTTGGTTTCAATAATTACGCAGAATATTCTTTAGCAACAAAGATGGCTGATTCAACTGACAAGGTTGTGAATTTTCTACACGACCTGGCAACGCGCGCCAAACCGTATGCACAAAAAGATCTGGATGCCGTCAAACAATACGCCAGACAACAGCATGCTATCGATGATTTGCAACCATGGGATATTACCTACTATTCGGAAAAGCTTCGCCAACATGAATTTTCCATCACCCAGGAAGAACTGAAACCCTATTTCCCCGAACCCGTCGTACTTAATGGTTTATTTGACATTGTAAAACGCCTCTACGGATTAAGTATCAAACAGGTTGATAATGTCGACACCTGGCACAAGGATGTAAAATTTTTCGAGATTCACGATGAACAGCGTCAGTTGCGTGGAAAATTTTATATTGATCTCTACGCGCGTGCCAACAAACGCGGTGGCGCCTGGATGGCCGATTGTATCGACCGGAAAAAAGTCGCTGATAACATTCAAACGCCGGTAGCTTATCTTACCTGTAATTTTTCACCGCCGATCGGCAGTGATCCTGCTCTGTTTACACACAATGAAGTACTCACCCTGTTCCATGAATTCGGTCATGGACTGCATCACATGTTAACGCAGGTCGATAATATCAGCGTATCCGGCATCAATGGCGTTGCCTGGGATGCAGTGGAATTACCCAGCCAGTTTATGGAAAACTTTTGCTGGGAAAAAGAATCCATCGACCTGATCGCCCGTCATTACAAAAACAACAAACCATTGCCCAACGAATTGTTCGAAAAAATGACAGCCGCAAAAAACTTTCAATCCGGCATGCAAATGGTACGACAACTGGAATTTGCCCTATTTGATTTCCGCATGCATTTAGAATACGATCCTGCCATCGGCGCTCGTGTACAACAAACGCTTGATGATGTTCGGCAGGAAGTCGCAGTCATTACGCCTGCCGCTTATAATCGGTTTCAACACAGTTTCTCGCATATATTCGCGGGTGGCTATGCAGCTGGTTACTACAGCTACAAATGGGCCGAAGTGTTATCTGCCGATGCGTTTGCCAAATTTGAAGAAACGGGGATTTTTAATCGCCAAACGGGAGAAAAGTTTCTTCACGCTGTTTTGGAACAAGGCGGCTCCAGGGAACCCATGGAGTTGTTCGTGGAATTCAGGGGTCGTGAACCCACCATTGAAGCCTTGTTGCGACATAGCGGAATTGCGGCGTAGTTCACAATAAATACAATTCTGAGCAGTATTCTAGAAGTAACGTCTTGGTAATGCAGTAAGCAAAATAATAAATAACTGAATAGCTGTGATGTTGTAAAACTTTTAACTGGTACCTAAGGATGTGAAAAATGTTAAATCTCCCGGTTCGATTCGTGCTTATTGTAAGTGTATTCCTGACGCTAGCATTTTCTTCCACTGTATTACTCGCCAGTTCTGTCTATATCACAGACAAAATTTCCGTCGATATTCGCTCCGATAAATCTGCGCAGGCTGAGCGTATAAAATCATTACCCAGCGGTACGATTGTGGATGTACTGGCAAGGGAGGACAACTATGCCAGGGTACAAACCAGGGAT
>NZ_CDLKIE010000354.1:0-3071 GCF_975902315.1 Kaarinaea lacus
ACACAGCATAAATTATTAGTCATTGCACCACGTCACCCCAAGCGCAGTAACAGCATCATTAAGCAACTTAACTCCCTGTCAGTTAAATTAGCCGTGCGTAGCCGCAACGATAGCATTCATGATGATACACAGGTTTATCTCGCTGACACCCTGGGCGAACTTACCGGGTTTATGGCAAGCGCCGAGCTCATTATCATGGGAGGGTCATTTGTACCCATTGGCGGTCATAACATCCTGGAGCCCGCCATGTTAGGCAAAGCCATGTTATTTGGGCCCTATATGCATAATTTTGTTGAAGAGACGGAAGGCTTATTGGAACAACAAGCCGCAATACAGGTTGATGACTATCAACACTTACAAAATAAACTTGCTGATCTACTACAGGACGATACCCGAAAACAGGTATTGGGAGAACGGGCCAGGCAATTCATGCAACACAACAGCGATATACTGGAAAAATATATTGCTGAGGTCCAGTCCTGCTGTCAGCTACCAGACGAATAAGCCTGCAATAGCGCACCCCAGTGGTGTAAGGCAAATTGAAATTGGTCCTGGTTTTGCTGTTTAAGTTTTTGCAGAGAGCGCTGCAACCGGTCAATATTGGCCTGTTGCCAGGCAGGTGAAGGCCTGCGTAGCGCTCCTTTATCAAAATCTATCAGATAAAATCGCTCACTCTCATCAATTAAAATATTGTGCGCATTAAGATCTGCATGATAAATACCCCGTTGATGAAACTGTCGAATGGTTTTACCCAGGCACCGCCACAAATCATCACTCAGCTCACCTTTACCCAGCACCGTTGCCAGTGAATGTGCCGCTGGAATCTGTTGCGTAATAATATCTGCGGTATAAAAGAAACCACTGCGCTTTACATGCGCTGCCACCGGATGTGGTACCGGTAATTGTTCTTCACACATTAACTGCAATAAAAGCCATTCCCGCCATGCCCGAGTCTGATCGAGACCCGACCAGTAATACCTGTCTTCGGTAACGCGGGCGACCAGACCACCGCGTCGATAATGCCGCAGCACGCAATCCAGCTTACCGGCAATTGAAATGAAATGGGTCGTACCACGCCCCTGCGCCTGTCCCCGTAAGGCACCCTGCTGTTGATAATAGCCAACATCGAAATCAGGACAGCCCACTTGATCAAGCATATCTCGATCATAAAGAAAATAATCCTGATTTTGTTGTGATCGTGCTGGTTTCACCGCTTATCTCGAATATAATACGCAGGTACTTTTATGAAAGCCTGACCATTTTGACAGACATCTTCGAATGAGTCACGCCGAAGCAAAATGTGGCAATTATTGTGCTAGAATAACAGGCCTTATTTGGTGTTGTATGGTGTTGTAGCTGTTAATGCAAACGCACAAATTGAATACAGCGACTCGAACACATTCGCTCGAACAAATCCCAGGCAAAGATAAATTGCCAACTTCCGTTGATCAAAGGACGACGCAATGCATATTAGAAAGAGAATATTAGTCACCGGGGGTGCCGGATTTCTCGGTTCCCATCTCTGCGAGCGCCTGCTCAATGAAGGTCATGATGTCATCTGCCTGGATAATTTTTTTACTGGCACCAAGGACAATGTATCCCACTTGCTGGACAACCCTTATTTCGAACTACTGCGCCACGATGTGACATTTCCCCTGTATGTGGAAGTCGATGAGATCTACAACCTGGCTTGCCCAGCGTCACCCATTCATTACCAGCATGATCCGGTGCAAACCACCAAAACCAGCGTGCATGGTGCCATTAATATGCTGGGATTGGCCAAGCGTACCCGTGCCAAAATTTTTCAGGCTTCCACCAGTGAAGTTTATGGTGATCCACAAATTCACCCGCAGACCGAGGACTACTGGGGACATGTTAATCCCATTGGTTTTCGTTCCTGTTATGATGAAGGTAAGCGTTGCGCGGAAACCCTGTTCTTTGATTATCACCGCCAGCACAACTTAAGAATAAAAGTCGCAAGAATTTTTAATACTTACGGACCTCGCATGCACCCCAATGATGGGCGCGTTGTTTCCAACTTTATTGTTCAGGCATTAAAGGGGGATGATATCACCATCTATGGTGACGGCAGTCAGACTCGTTCCTTTTGTTATGTCGACAATCTTGTCGAAGCATTTATTCGTTTAATGAACAGCCGTGATGAATTTACCGGTCCGGTGAATACCGGAAATCCCAATGAGTTTACAATTAAGGAGTTGGCCGAGAAAGTGGTGGACATGACAGGCGCCAAGTCGAAAATCGTCTACAAACCGCTGCCGTTTGATGATCCAAAACAGCGTCAGCCCGATATCAGTCTCGCCAAACGTGAACTGGACTGGGAGCCTGATATTCCTTTGGAAGAAGGCCTGATAAAAACCATTGCCTATTTTGATGATTTCCTGAAAAAGTAACGAACGACGCTAGGGGGCGCGGCTTGACCATAGCAAGCCAGGTGATCGCACAGTTATAAAATCAAATGTCATTACCCTTTCAAGATGCTCCAAAATCCCTGTGCATACTGCGACTCTCCGCCGTTGGGGATATCTGCCATACCTTGCCGGTTGTACGCACCATTCAGGCCCATTGGCCACAAACCCAGATTACCTGGATTATTGGCAAGCTGGAAGCCAGCCTGGTCAGCGACATCCCCAATATTGAGTTTATTGAGTTTGATAAATCGCGCGGTATAAAAGCCTATCTGGACGTCCGACAGGCGTTGCGTGGAAGATACTTCGATGCCCTGTTGCATATGCAAATGTCGTTGCGTTCCAGTGTTGTTAACCGCCTGGTTAATACAAACATTCGTATCGGATTTGATCGAGCCCGCGCCAAGGATCTGCAATGGTTATTCAATAATGCCCGTATACCGGCGCACCAGCAGCAACACGTCATGGATAGTTTTTTCGGTTTTACCAAAGCGCTCGGCATCGAGGAGAAAAAACTCGTCTGGGACATCCCCATTCCCAAGCCTGATAAACAGCAGGCAAAGGCCTTGTTACCGGGAAAGCAGCCGACGTTAGTTATTAGTCCCTGCTCCAGCATGTCGTACCGTAACTGGCATAGCGACGGAT
>NZ_CDLKIE010000355.1:0-17050 GCF_975902315.1 Kaarinaea lacus
CAAGCGGTAGCCGAGGGCGCAGAATTCGTGGTCGGACCACTTAACAAAGATAGCGTTAATTCCCTGGCCAGCAGCGGTAATTTTCCAGTTCCGGTGCTCACACTTAACTACAGTGAAAACCCCAACCTGAACAGCGAAAACTTTTTCCAGATGAGTTTATCGCCTGAACAGGAAGCGCGACAGGTGGCTGAACATGCCTGGCTGGACGGACACCATAAAGCAGCCGCGATTGTACCAAACACCAGCTGGGGCGATCGCGTATTTGCCGCCTTTAAGGAGCGCTGGGAAGAGCTGGGTGGTGAAGTGGTAGAACTACAAACCTACAACGCCAAAAAAAGCGATTATGGATTGCCCATCAAAAAATTACTCAACATCGATGAGAGCGAGAAACGTGCCAGGGATATTAAAAAGCTGGTGAATATGAAATTTGAATACGAACCTCGTCGTCGTAAAGATGTGGATATGATTTTCATGGCAGCATTTTCGCGACAAGGACGATTGTTAAGGCCACAACTACGTTTCCATCGCGCTTCCAATATTCCTGTATACGCAACATCTCACGTGTATAGTGGTACGCTGCAACCCAACATGGACCGGGACATGAACGATGTTAAATTCAGCGATATGCCCTGGACATTAACCAACAATAGTAATAATGCTGAATTAAAAATTAAAATTGAAAAACTGTGGCCAAGCTCGAGCAAACGTTATATGCGTTTATATGCGCTGGGTATTGACTCATTTAATGTTATACCCGAACTCAACCGCCTGCGACGCAACGAATTTTCTTCCTTTCAGGGGGAAACCGGATTACTGTACCTGGACGTAAACGATCGACTATTACGCCGCCTGGTTTGGGCTCAGTTCGTCGCAGGCAAGCCCAAGGTACTCGATAAATTCTAACAATGGGATTGTTTGGCACGCCCACAAAGTTAGATACTAATGCAATTGGTCAAAACGCCGAAGACCTGGCATTGCGGTTCTTAAAAAAGCAGGGCATGAAACTCATTGAAAGGAACTACCACTGCAAGGCAGGAGAGCTCGACCTGGTAATGCAGCACAAGAATGCACTGGTATTCGTTGAAGTTCGCTACCGTAAACATACTGGTTTTGGTAGCGGTGCGGAAACCATCGACCGTCGCAAACAACAAAAGATACTCAAGAGCGCGGAGCATTTCCTGCAACGCCATTCAAAATATGCAGCTTTGCCATGTCGTATTGATGTGATTTCAATTACAGCTCTTCAAAAAACCAACAATCAACGGCCGGACATTGACTGGATACCCAACGCCATTCAGGCTTAACCTATGAAATCTGTGTATTCAAATTTATTACAATTAAAAGCTTTATACCCCGGCCTTTTCATTGCTAGTGTCATTATTGGCTTACTGTTACTTCAATCGTGCTCATCCATACCTGACCGGCGCAGCACCCAGATCATCCTGAAAGATGAGAACATAGAATCCAAAGCGACCAACGAACTCTATGGCAACACTAAAATCAACAAAAAAATTCATGTTAATGTCACCAGTTACAATGGCATCGTACTGGTTACCGGGGAAACCTTAACTGAAGAACTACGCCAGCAGGTTATCGACCTCATTCGCAACCTTCCCGACGTTAAACGTGTCCACAATGAACTGGTGGTTGATAATCTCACCTCTTTTGAATCTCGCTCCAGTGATACCTGGATTACGTCAAAAGTGAAATCGCAAATGCTAAGCACCAAGGAGCTCAAGTCAACCCTGGTAAAAGTTGTCACCGAAAATGATACAGTATACTTGATGGGCATCGTTACTGAAAAAGAAGCCAATATGGCCGTAGAGGTTGCACGAAATGTCAACGGCGTTAAACGAGTAGTGAAAATATTTGAGATAATCCCGGAGCCGGTTAAGCCTGAAGCCACAAAAAAATAGCTTTACACTTAAGGCTATTCAACAATTACAGGTATGCTGTTTACCAAAACAATTTCATTCGATGTTACTTTGGCGTGATACGCCAGGGCTTCAACACCTTCATCGACTGCAAGCCTCAACCATCGACCATATTCCGGATCAATATGATCTGCCGGTTTAACCTGAGTAGCATCATCGCGCTGCACACAAAAGAATATTACGCCGCGCTCTTTATTGCGAACCACTTCAATCAGCTCCCTTAAATGTTTCGCACCGCGTTTGCTCACAGCGTCGGGGAAATATGCAATACTGTTTTCAACCAGGGTTACGTTTTTTACTTCAACGTAACAGGGCTCTCGCGGAAAATGCTCAGAGCCTTCTTTTTCTGCAAAAGGCTCCAACAACAAATCAATACGACTGTTTTCTACGCCGTATTTAACTTCCGGGCGAATGGATTGATATCCTTGCAGCTCTTTTACCACGCCGGTACTGATTGCTTCACGCACCAGCTTGTTACTCAGCAGGGTATTAATGCCAACTGACACTGGGCCATTTGGACTTTCCACATCCACAATTTCCCAGCTGTGTTGATACTTGCGTTTGGGATTATTCGATCGACTTAACCACACCCTGCTACCGGGACTCTGGCACCCAAGCATTGAACCTGTATTTGACGTATGGGCTGTAATCTGTTCACCGGAACCCAGTTCCACATCCAGCAAAAAACGCTTGTAGCGGCGAATAAGCGTACCTTGAACAAGGGGTTCAGAAAACTTCATTGCGCAGTATCAATTTAAAATTTATTTAGGTGTTATAATGTTGAAACTTAACATAAGCATAAAACACATTCATTCTAAATCAATGATGGCCAGGCTAAATACAATCAAAGTCGCTTTTTTAATATTTGCATTCACTATGTTAACCGGTTGTGGAACCAATCCGGTTACCGGGGAAACCGAATTCCAACTGGTATCGGAAAGCCAGGAAATTTCCATTGGTCAGGAAAATTACCTGCCTTCACAGCAATCCCAGGGCGGAGCCTATGTGATTGATCGCGAACTCAGTCGCTACGTCAATGGAGTGGGGCAAAAGCTCGCCAAAGTCAGCGACCGCCCCAATTTACCTTACGAATTTGTGGTGCTCAATAATTCGGTACCCAATGCCTGGGCATTACCCGGCGGAAAGATCGCTATTAACAGTGGCTTACTCCTGGAGTTAAACAACGAAGCAGAATTGGCCGCAGTACTTGGTCACGAAATTGTTCATGCTGCGGCGCGCCACGGAGCAAAAAGTATGGAACGGGGAATGCTTCTAAATGCCGGTATAGTGGGCCTGGGCGTTGCGACGAGCGGGGAAGATAACGCCGAATTAATAGTAGGTGCTGCTGCCCTGGGTAGCCAGTTAATCAATCAGAAATACGGTCGTGATGCCGAACTGGAATCGGACTTTTATGGCATGAAGTACATGGCCAAAGCAGGTTATGACCCCACCGCCGCTGTTAAATTACAGGAAACTTTCGTCAGACTGTCTAAGGGCAGTCAACCCAATTGGCTGGAAGGTTTATTTGCCAGCCACCCCCCTTCACAGGAGCGGGTAAATACCAATAAAACCACTGCCGCGAAACTCGGTGTAAAAGGTGTATTAAACGAAAAGACTTACCAACAGAAAATCGCCCATCTTAAAAAAACCAGGCCAGCTTATGAAAAATATACACGAGCACAAAAAGCACTCAAGGAATCAAATTCAAAACAGGCCCTGAACCTCATTGATCAAGCTATCAACATAGAACCTAAAGAGGGTTTATTTTATGCGCTAAAGGGCGACATTTATTACAACAGGAAACAATACAGAGATGCTGAAAAATATTTCACAACCGCTATTAAAAACAATGCCGAGTTTTTCCTGTTTTACCTGGAGCGTGGTTTAACCTACGAAAAGTTAAACCAGAACTCTAAAGCTAAGCAGGATTTGACAAAAAGCATCACGCTGCTGCCCACTGCCCCCGCTTATCAGTCGCTGGGTAGTATCGCAGAAAAAGAAAATGATTTAAGAGCGGCTAAGGAATATTACAAAATGGCGGCAGGCTCGGATTCAGAGGCCGGTAGAAAATCTGCGTTTGCTTATACCCGACTGGATCTACCCAGTAACCCGGGCAAATACTTTTCATATCAAGGCAAAACTGATCGGGCGGGAAATGTTGTTGTTAGCGTGACGAACCATTCATTAGTCGCTGCTAGAAATTTAAACCTGAACCTCAAGCTTTATTCTGAGGGCGGCGGCCTGATGTTCCAGAAAAATTATCGGCTGACACAAAAAATTGCTCCCGATACCCACGCAAATATAAGTACGGGTTTCCCCGCCAGCAAGCTGGGCAAATCAGGAAAAATTAAAGTAGAAATTATGAGCGCTGAAATAGTGAAGTAGTTTATACGACTACTTCACCTTCCAGTGTGAATAATTATTTCGATAGGTCCAGCAACAACTCGTTGAGACGCCCTACAAATGCAGATGGATCGTCTAACTGTCCGCCTTCGGCCAGTAATGCCTGATCAAACAGAATGAAGGTCATATCTGCGAAGCGCTCACTATCTTTTTCGTTCTTCAGCTTCTCAACCAGCGGATGCTGAGGATTCAATTCGAGAATTGGTTTGGAAGCCGGAATAGCCTGCCCCGCTTGCTTGAGGATTCGTTCCAGGTTGGCACTCATATCCTGTGTGTCTTTTACCAGGCAAGCAGGTGAATTAGTCAAACGATGGGTCAAGCGTACTTCTTTTACTTGCTCCCCTAAAGTATCCTTCATTTGTGCAACAATTCCCGCGAAGTCCTTACCCACTGCTTCCTGTTCTTTCTTTTCTTCCTCATCTTCCAGATCACCCAGGTCCAGCTCACCCTTGGTTACACTCTCCAGTTTCTTGCCTTCGAACTCTGTTAACGAGCTAACCAGCCATTCATCAACGGAATCGGATAACAGCAGTACCTCCAGACCTTTCTTGCGAAAGATTTCAAGGTGCGGGCTATTCCTGGCAGAAGCAAAACTGTCAGCAGTTATATAATAAATAGCTTCCTGCCCTTCTTTCATGCGGCCAATATAATCAGCTAACGAAACATCCTGGCTTTCAGAATCTGTATTAGTTGTGGAAAAACGCAACAAGCCTGCAATTTTGTCTTTATTGGCAATATCTTCCCCCGGCCCTTCTTTCAATACCCGGCCAAACTCGTTCCAGATAGTCTGATACTTTTCCGCGTCGTTTTTTGCGACATCTTCCATCATACCCAGTACTTTTTTCACTGACGCTGCACGAATATTTTCGATCACCTTATTCTGTTGCAGTATCTCCCGGGACACATTCAATGGAAGGTCATCGGAATCCACCAAACCACGTACGAAGCGCAGATAGTTGGGCATAATATGCTTGGCATCATCCATAATAAACACCCGACGCACGTAGAGCTTGATACCGTGACGACTATCGCGATCCCACATATCGAAGGGAGCACGACCAGGCAAATAAAACAAAGAAGTATACTCGTATTTACCTTCTACCCTGTTATGTACGTGCGCAATGGGGTCTTCAAAATCATGTGCGACGTGTTTATAAAATTCCTTGTATTCCTCATCGCTGATTTCATTTTTCGGACGTGCCCACAAAGCTGAAGCCTGATTAACGACTTCTTCTTCATCTTGCCTGGCTTCTTTATCTTCTTCACCATAACTTTCCTTCGCCATATAAATCGGCAAAGTTATATGGTCAGAATATTTGCGGATCACATTGCGCAAGGTAAAACCATCCAGAAATTCATCTTCGCCTTCGCGCAGATGCAGAGTCACATCGGTACCGCGCGTAGCCTTGCTGACATTTTCGATGGAATAATCACCTTCCCCACCGGACTCCCAACGCACACCCTGGTCTGCAGTCTCCCCCGCTTTACGTGTAACCAAAATAACCTTGTCCGCGATGATAAAAGAAGAATAGAAGCCTACACCAAACTGCCCAATTAAATGCGCGTCCTTGGCCTGGTCACCGGTTAATGATTCGAAAAATTCCTTGGTGCCGGATTTAGCAATAGTCCCAATGTTGTCCATCACTTCCTGGCGCGTCATACCAATTCCGTTATCGGAGACGGTAATGGTTTTGGCTTCTTTGTCATATTCGACGCGAATCTTGAGTTCGGAATCATTACCGTACAGGGAGTCATTGGATAGTGCCTCGAAGCGAAGTTTGTCAGCCGCATCGGATGCGTTGGAGATCAATTCGCGTAAAAATATTTCTTTGTTACTGTACAGCGAATGGATCATTAACTTCAGGAGGTGTTTGACCTCTGTTTGAAAACCGAGTGTTTCTTTTTTCCCTGTTGCATCTTGTGCGTCAACAGTCATGACTAGCTCCTGGTAGTTTGTATCGTTTTTTATAATTTACAGATTGGCACATGATAGTGAAATGTTCGCAGGATATGGTGGTGCATACCTGAAAATTCAAGGCCGCTTCTAAAAAATCCGTAAAAGCGACTGAAAAACAATCAAATATGCGGAACTCGCTGGCAAACCAGCCAGAGTACCTGGAAGTGTAACTCGATCGATTACCGGGGTAGGAAAAATAGTTAGTGGACTGCGTTAAATAGCCGAAAATAGTCGCGGCAACTCTGCTTATAACCCAGGTTACACGCCTGTTGATAAGCGACTTCTGCCTGCTTGGTTTGCCCTAACAATTCGTAAGTGTAACCGCAGTTATTATGTGCAATGCCTAATCCAGGATTGAGCTGAATTGCCCGATTGCAATCATCAAGCGCTGTAGACAACAAGCCCAGCTCAGCGCGGGCACCTGAACGATTTACATATGCCATGGCATTACCCGGATCAAGATTAATCGCTTTGGTAGACATAGATTCAACACCACGCCAGTCTTTTTCTTTAAATTTCTGGAAGCTTCGATTTAACAATTCCTTAACTTCTTTCTGTGTATCACCTGTCAATGCACGTTTAAAAACTGCTACTGTGTCACATGCTGGCTGGTATTTTAGTTCGCAGGCAATTTGATAATCCTGTTTTGCCTTGGTCAGCGAACCGGCCAGTTCATAAGCATACGCTCGATTATTGTGTGCCATTGGATTGCGAGGCGATAATTCTACAGCTTTATTAGCGTCACTGATTGCCTCATCCAGCTTGCCTTTTTCTGCATAAGCCCAGGAACGGTTGATATAAGCAACAGGGTCATTTGGGTTCAAACTTATTGCGGCTGTTGCAGACTTGATCGCGCCATCCCAATCCTTATCTCTTACTAATTTTTCGAAGCTGTCGGTCACCAGTTTGCTGGCTTCCGCTTTCTCTTGCTCAGGGTCTATAACAGGCGCGGTTTTAGCTGCCGCTGGAACAGCAACACCGGCAAGTGATTGCTTTAAATCATCAACCGCTTTTTGGTAACCTTCCTTGAAGCCAATTTTGTATTGAACGGAGTCTGCATCACGAGCCTGATTGGCATCTTTTGATTCAACGTCCACATTCATTTCAGCGAATTTAGCATTGAGCAAAATTTGCTGAATTTTGTTTTGGTCCTGAGCCGTATCGCCGGCATACCCAGAAGATGAAATACCAGTAGATAAAACGAAAAAGAAAATCGTTCTCAGTTTCATTGACGAACTCCGCTCAATCGTGATGTATTGCTGTAATTCAGGAACTGTCCTTGGGATTATTTTCTACTCAGAAGTGGTGCGACCTGACTAATTTCTAACACAATATTGTGTTTATTTTGTTTTAGCACTTCTTGACCTTTATATTCAAGCAATGCCCTCAATCTGGCGGGAATTATTACATATTTTTTTCAAATAATGCGAGCTATATAGCATTTCGGAAATAAAATAATTGGCAAATATAAATTCATGATAACTATTGTGGCATATACAATAAAAGGCCAAACTAGCGCATAATTCGCTCATTAATTTATTAGCTTCAACAAGTGTATCAACCCAATCTATTGAATATTGTAAGTGATGGCAATTTCTTCGCGTTCAACGATACTCGCTTTAATCTTCATTGGCTTCAGTTTGCCGTCGTCCACGTTTGCTGAGCCTATAAACTTAACAGTTTGTTATAACTTCGGCTGCAAATCGCAGGGTATCGTGCAACCCACGCCACGGGACATCGAGTTACTGGAACAGCTGTTTGAAAGGGTGTCCTCCCCAGCAGAAGAGCGCGCTCGTATTCGTCTTGCCATATCTAATCTGGAACAAATCGCAGCCCGGTATTTGCCAACGGGCAATGACATCGGTGGTAACTATGCGCAAGACATGATTGAAGAGGGTAAACAGGATTGTATCGACGAATCCACCAACTCGACCACTTACTTGAACTTTCTCCAGCAACAAGGCTGGTTACATTGGCATACGGTAGAAGAACGTGTGCATCGGGCGACTTATATTTTCGATGATCATTGGGCCGCGCAAATTCGCGAACGGGATACCGGTCAGATCTACGTGGTTGACTCCTGGTACCATGATAATGGTCAGCCTCCGATAATCCAGATACTTGAGGACTGGAAAAGAAAACGAGAATTTAACGAATAGAATCCAGCATCGTATGCCGGATTTTTATTCGGGCACTGAACGAGTATCATGTACAATTCATACGGACGCTAAAAATGTTTTGAGCAATATTAAGAATCTCCACTCAATGTTAATGTCTTTCTGCACTAAGAATTTTACCCACTCTCTAAAAACACTCACCTGAAATTGATAAGGTTATTTTTATCTTTGGCGCACTGGTCCAGAGGGTAGGTTGCCGACGATTTGTTTAAAATTGCCGGTTTAATTGGCCCATGCGCCAGATATCCAGTTTATATGCAACACCAGCGATAGAAATAAATTGTTGCCTTCGATACCGCTAATCCTTACAAACACCATACCCCTAAGGGACTTGTGCACCAACAGTAATCTCCAAGTAATCCTGCTGTTTGTAAACTGCAAAGCCAGTCAACTTGGTCTGCAAAGAATTAGCTGGCGTTTTTAAAAACATTACGTAGAAAACAGCAGGAGAAAAGACAATGAACGACTTAATAGCAAATCCAAAACTGGATATACCTCGCGTGCGATTCCCTATTGATGACCTTGTCATTAGTCTATTCAAGGAATGCACACCTCGAATTCTGGTAGTTACCGACGGCTCTTTATCCTTCGGCGCCTCCGATTTTGGTCTCTCTGATTTTATCAACACATTAAAAACTTCAAGTATTCACGGTATGACACCTATTGTAAAAACGGCGCATCGCGGTGGGTCTGCTGCGGACTATACTAATTTCACATTTACCTCTTCAACATTGAGCATTACTAAATACGACGTTGTTTTTCTGTTTGGCTATAATGGTGGTGGTTCTTTGCCTGCTGCTGAAGTGTCGGTTATTACTCAGTTTATGGACGCTGGCGGTGGTGTGTTTGCGACGGGTGATCACGCCACTCTGGGCAAGCAACTTTGCGGAGACATACCTCGCGTACGAGGTATGCGCCGCTGGAATGGCCCATCCGCATCGGGCACTGACAGGATCTCTACCAATGACCCTGGTACCAGTAACGATTTCAGTTTCGGTGATCAATCCGATGTTATTCCACAAAAAATATATCCAGCTTATTTCGGTATCCCGACAGACAATGCGCCACACGAACTCCTGCAGCATCCCACGAAGAAAATAATAGAAGTATTACCTGATCATCCACACGAAAGCGAATGCCTGGTACCCGATGATCTTTCTGATGCCAGTGAATGGCCGAAAGATTCGTCTGGAAATACGGTCAGCCCCGAACTGATTGCACTATCGATGAGTTACGGCGGTGGATTTACATCGCCCACCAAGCAACCCATCAGCGAACCCCGGTCATTCGGCGCTATTGGTGCCTACGATGGACACAAAGCCTCAGTTGGAAGAATCAGCACAGATGCAACATGGCACCACTTTATTAATATCAATATGATTGCGTCGGGGGCTGGCCCTGGATTAGCAGGCAATCCCGATGCCTATGACCGGGTAAGCACCTATTTCGAAAATATAGCCCGGTGGCTAATGCCCAAGAAAGTGCGGAAATGTCTGCGCTGGCCAATTATTATCAAAGCAAGGGAGCTTTATCCAATCGCCGAATTTATTCCTCAACTGATGGATAATCCAAATGATATTGGAACATTGCTGGAGGTCGGCCGCGAAATGCAGAATACCCTTGCCCGTTTTATTACTCCGGGACAACAACGGGAACTGGTTGAAGATTTATTCGAATTGCACAATGAAAATTTGGCAATTCATGTTAAATCACAACGGAATAAACCGATAACCCTGGAAGAACTCATTGGACAGAAAATGGCGCCAGTTGACATGCTGCAACAGGCCGCCTGGGGTGCCTTAGTACTTACCGCTGCTACTGCCCTGCCGGCCGATGGTGACCTGGAAGCGAATCTCAAGGCGGCAGGAAACATCGACGGCCTGGATAAACAAGCTAAAACAAGCTTGAAGCAGACATTCAAAATATTATCCAACGAGTTGCGAAAGGGTCGCAGCCAACTGGATATGTTGCTGGAATACTGTTAACGGATACACTGTCTTACTAAACAATGGGTCAGAACCTGGGTTGCACTGTTTAAAACAATTTGGTTCTGACCCGTTTTGCATACCCAATAATTTTTGAAAGTAACAATTTCACCAAAATTTTAAATATGTATTTAAGAAACTCATCAATCAAGTGGAAGTGTTTACCTGGGTAAATTGAGCAGCACGAAAAACATGTGAAAGGCACAAACCGGGGCGAATAATAAGGAGTTAAGTGTCGTTGCAGAAGCCCAAGGGCGCATGAAGCACTTGGCATACGACAGGCTCGACTTGAAATATAGTCGTTATCAGCCGGGGACAATATTTTTCTGGAGACTTGGTAAAAAAATGGAGCTGGCGAACGGATTCGAACCGCCGACCGGCTGATTACAAATCAGCTGCTCTACCAACTGAGCTACGCCAGCTTTGCGTGGAGATTGGCTCCATCCCGACTGGATGGAGGCCGTATTGTACGGAAATTATTTCTCAGCCGCAATGCTGAAAATATAGTCCAAAGAACTAATCACATTTACGGTTATTTAGTTCCAGAACGGTTAAACTTTGGGCAATTTTTTCAATAGTATTAATAACCTGGTCCTGTCCGGCTTCCACGTCGATATCAATCCAGTATTGATCCAACTGCTTGTACTGTGTCTGTATCTTCGGTTTCTCACCCAGTTTTTTGAGCTGATTAATACGATCCTGCGCGCCTTCTTTGTTTTTGTAGAGCCCCAAAGATACTGCATTTTTCATGGCTCCACGTCCCACAATAAACATATCTTTGATACCCTGCTTCTCCAGCTCGATCACCTTTTCCTTGGCATCCTTCCAGGACTTGGAACTCTTCAGATAGACCCAAAAGCCCATCGGTGATTCAGTAGTCGTTGACCGCTCATTTGTAAACGCGCCAAGGTCCTGCAATTTTGTGGCAATGTTTTTTGCCTGAGGCAAGCCGTCAAAAGGACCCAGGGCATAGCAAATAGGCTTACCGGACTTTTTACTACCAGCCAGTTTGGAGTCCGCTTTTGCAACCTGGGTTTTAGGCTTGGGCTTTTCTTTGGCCTTTGGTTTCTTTTCTTTTTCCTTTAATTTGTCTTTGGATACGTCCCTTAGCAAGGTGAGCTGGGGAACATTGGGATCCGTTCGTATTTGAGAACTTGCACCGGACGGCGCGCGCAAACTGAATACGTCTGCCTGCCAGATAAAAAACCCGGCATTCAGCAAAGCAAAAAACATAAATAAAATTTTCATTGTATTTCAGTAGCCATCAAACGAAGCCCTGTTAATACCAAATCGGGTTCGTCAGTAAAATCCTTTATTTGTGTTAGTGCCATTACTGCTTCCGCGGCGCCACCAGTGACTATAATAGCAATCCTGTCAGCGCCATTTTGCTTGATCAACGTTTGCCGTAATTCTGAGACCACAGTATCCAATGCGCTTGATATTGCAAAATTTACGCCGCTAACAATCGCTTTTTGCGTATTATCCACAATTATCGACGATGATTGATTGTTTTCAGATACATGATCGAGATCTGAAGTGCTGCTGGCCAATGCCTGAAACATCATTTGTCGACCTGGAATAATCGGCCCGGCATAGTGTTGGCCTTCGCGGGTAACGGCATCCACCGTTATGGCGGTACCACAATCAACCACGATAGCGGTTTGATCATGATAAAGCTGGTGCGCGGCGATAACTGCCAACCATCGATCGATACCCAGCTCACCATAATTCCGGTAACTGTTTTTTACCGATTTAAATTGGGGCCCTGTTGTGGCAAATTCTGGAGAATTCCCCCATCGATCTATACACCAATTTTTAATGTCAGTGGCAACTTTGTCGCCTGCAACATTAGCCACAAAAACTTTCTGGATTCCATCTTCGATTGCTCCCCACTGATCATCCAGTAGTTGCCTAATGGATTGCTCACCATGAGTGACGTATTGCGTTTTTCTGGAAAACTGTTCAGAACCCAGTTGCCACACATTCCATTTTAAGCGGCTATTTCCAACATCGACCAGCAGATAAGTTTGCATACTCACGTTAACATCAACTTAATTGGGAGCTGCTCGCAATGAAAGTTCGCCTGATTGATAACAGTAAACCTGCCCGCCATGCTCCACTTGAAGCGCGCCACTAGAATCAACTCCGCGATTGATACCCGATATATTGCCAGTGGGTAAGTTCAAATTGACCTTTTGATTGAGGTACACGTCAAGATCAAGCCATTGATCGATAAACGAGGAAAAACCTCGTTCATTAAACTCCTGGTAAACCTCAAACAATTCGCAAACCAGTTTTGCTACAAATTGATTCCTCTGTATCTTATGGCCTAGCACCGCTTCAAGGCTTGTCACAGGTTGGTCAATTTCCTGAAGCGATGATTCTGGCAGTCGTACATTAATGCCAATACCCACTATCACATTGCTGGGCCCGTTAGACTCCCCATTTATCTCCAATAAAATTCCCGCCAGTTTTTGCCCATCAATCAGGATATCGTTTGGCCATTTTAGTCCAGCACCGGTTGCGCCAAATTGATGAATCACTTTCACTACTGCAACGGCGGCAGCCAAACTAAGCCCACTCAGCTGGGCCGGACCACTATTGAATCGCCACAATTGAGATAGATAGATGTTACCTCCCAGGGGTGAGACCCAGCTTCTGCCGCGACGGCCGCGTCCCGCGGATTGCCATTCTGCCAGACAGGTCATACCTGACACCGCAGCCTTTGCACTGCTTTGCGTTAAGTACTGATTGGTTGATTCTGTTTCCCACAGCACTGAAATATCCCCGGAGAAATCTGTGATACGTGCGGCAATCTCGTTTTGAATCTGTTCTTTGCTGAGAAGCTCGACGGGCTGTGATAATCGATAGCCTTTGCCCTGTACCGCGTAAACTTCAACACCCTTGACTTGTAGATTTTGAATTTGTTTCCAGACACCAGAGCGTGACAAACCCATATGATCTGCTAATTCTTGTCCAGAGTGAAACTGTCCATCGGCCAATATGGCCAGGATTTGAGCATCTTTACCCATTAAAGAACTTCTAATTCCTTTTCAGAAATACGTCCGAGGGGAAAACTATGATGGTAATGGATTTTATGAGACTAGCAAGTCGTTGTCGACGCTATTTAAGCCTTCTTTGAGCACGTAGGCCTCAAATCCATTTTCAGTCAAGAGATAAGTCGCGGTCGAACTGCGTCGCCCGGTGTCACAGTAAATTATGTATTTTTTGTTTTTTTCTAACTTTTCAACTTTTGAGCGCAACAATGGTAATGGAATGTTGACACTGCCATCGAGGTGTTGCGATTGAAATTCTGCGGGCAGTCGCACATCGACCCAAACACCCTGACCATTGGCAATTTCTTTTGCTTCTGGAAAATCTACCCAATTGAGCAATGGCTCGTTCATTAATTCCAGAAAATCGGACTTGGACAGACTCATTAAAACACCGTCAGTCAACATAACAATTGACGCATTACGCTTACCACCCGAAATCAATGCTTCTTCACCGAAATTATCGCCGACACCAAGACGTGCCAGGGTTACACCTTCCGGATTCTTTCGAGTTTTTCTTACCACTTCGCATTTGCCTTCACGAATCAGGTAAAAATGCTCACCCTCGTCACCCTGCTGGATAACGCTTTCTCCTTTCTGAAAGTGCTGGGCTTCCATTTTCATAAATATCTTCTGGATGTTGGCCGGTGGTATACGTTGAAACACTTGTGCCTGTAAAATGCGAGACATCCAATCATCGTCTTCGGAACTGCCGTTATCGATTTCCTGAACCTCATATCCGCCTGATTGTTCCCAGGTAAGCATGATATCCAGAAGGTTGGGATCAACCTTGATAAATTTAATATTAGATTTGGCAACTGCCGTGTATTGATGAACTTTGCCTTGCTCGAGAGGCAATTTCGACATCTTGCTGCCACCCGCGATTTGGCGACTGATCCCGGATTCAGTGGTTAATTCCACCTGGCCTTCCAGCACATAGATAATACGTTCTGAAGAATCGCCGCTTTTGAATAATACTTTACCCCCTGCGGCTTCGCAGAGACTGGATTTTTCTGCAAGTTCCTGCAGGTGATCCGGTGAAAGAGCCTTAATCGGCACTAGATCTGATAATAATGCTGGATCGATTGATGGAGTTTCTTTAGCCACGATTTATTAAACCTGTGTATCCTACATGTCCCTATTCCCTGGGAACTGCGGCTTATAGACCACCCAGTTCATAGACTCGAAATATATCAATGAGTTACCTCGCCTATGTTGACTATAAAATTTAGTCAGCGAGACTACATAACTTATCGTTCGAATTAGGGAAAGATTGAAGGTTTTTTATGGACAAATAGTCACCAAATCACTGAAAATTGGCGAATTTGTGAATTTGGTTCAAAATTTAAGGTAAGTTTTGTGGCCAGATTCAAAATGGTTTAAATATGTTCTGCTAATCTCGGCGCGCGTTCATAAGCGTGGTTTTAAAATTTAACGCCGAGCTGTACACCCGCAGCTTCTGCACTGCTACCATAAGCGTAAGTCAGATCAAGAATCCCACCAAAGTCCCAGCGAAGCCCTGCTGAAAACAAAGGATCACTGTTATTGCCTTCACCTCTTAGATTCTTTGAAATTCCTGCACGAAGCTGAAACCATCGTTTTAGTATCCATTCTCCGCCCAGCGATAACTCTTGTGACGGACTGCCATAGGCAACAGGATCGTTTTCAAGAATATCCAAATCGACCGAGTACAATCCCCACTTCGAATAATACGCGACGCCGCCACGCAGTTGTGGATCCAGCTTGATTTCTGTACCCAATGACGTTGTGTAGCTTAGCGAGTTGATATTTTTTAAGATCAAACCTGCCCGCCATTGAGAATTAAACTGATGCGCAACTCCAATATCCAGATTAACCTCCCAGTCTTCGGTGTCATCTTCAACGTCTGTCACCTGCCCTGAAGAAGCGTCGGCTCTAACATCATAAGTAACAATATGTTGTATTTTTGGCGTAATCCCGATAGAGATTTTCCGCTTATTTATTGAAAATTCTTTAGCTACCGCAATACCGATTTCTGTAATATCCACAGCAGCACCGTTAGCAAACGATGCCAAATCATTCTGATCATACTGAAGTTGACCGTTAACATATAATTCCGGATGGGCTTCACCAATGGCACCACCACTTTCAACAAACTGCATGGCTTCGACATAGTCTTCCAATAATGCCAGGTCATTGGAAAAATTTTCTATTGCACCAGTACCAACGCCACGTCGATTGATAATAAAGGAACCGCCTTCATTTTTGTGTCCAATACCCAGGATCATTCCAATATTGGCATCGGCATGAACAGGGCCATCTATAAATTCATCCAGTCTTTTATTCAGTTCGGTCGCCGCATTAAGAACACCCTGCGCGGTTTGTGAACTAGGATTTTGGTTGAAGTCACTTATAGCGGTTTCAAAATCCTGCTCTAAGTTTTCATCTTCAATATCAAGATTTTCTATGAATGCGTCCGCGGCCTTTGCAGTAGCTGTAGGAACTATAAAGCGAGAATTTCTGCCAATCTCCTTGCGAGTTTTATGAATGGAAAGGAGCGCGGGATTGTAATAAGCGGCGTTAGCAGTGGTAGCAGACGCAACGCCTGCTCCCCCCATTGCCAGGGATCGTGGATCAAAAGCACCGAACGGAATCGCACTAACCTGTGCAGTTAGTAAAAGGAAAAGCAATGCGCACAACAAAGCTATTACATTACTGATTCTCATTAGTATCCTTCGATATAAAGACGACATACTTGAAATTACTACAGAAACAATCGGGAAGGAGGAATTGAATAGAAAATTACACGTTGCTTCCGAGCGTTAACCTTCAATCTATCATACACATTTTGCATGATTGTGTGAAATTATCTGTGATCGATATCACCGAAACATCTGTAGTACTAACTAGATTATTTTCTATCTGGAAATCGAAAATTTCACGCAGCAAAAGAAAAACCCCTGACTGGAAAACCAATCAGGGGTTTTGGAATTAAAGCCTGGCAGTGACCTACTTTCACATGGGGAAGCCCCACACTATCATCGGCGATGTATCGTTTCACTTCCGAGTTCGGAATGGGATCGGGTGGTTCCAATACTCTATTGCCGCCAGGCAAACTGTTTCGTTGAGCCGCTGTTCTTACTTTGTAAAAAATAAAACTAGCCACACAACTGAATAAGTTAACAATCAGGAAAGAAGCGTTTATTGCTATCGCATTTGGTTACGTTGCGTTTTATGACCAACAACACCAAATGTTTACTGTCTATAACAAGACATAGCAAAACAACTTGGGTGTTATATGGTCAAGCCTCACGGTCAATTAGTACTGGTTAGCTTCATACGTTACCGCACTTCCACACCCAGCCTATCAACGTCGTAGTCTTCGACGGACCTTCAGGGGACTCGAAGTCCCAGTGAGATCTCATCTTGGGGGGGGCTTCCCGCTTAGATGCTTTCAGCGGTTATCCCGTCCGTTCATAGCTACCCGGCAGTGCCACTGGCGTGACAACCGGAACACCAGAGGAACGTCCACTCCGGTCCTCTCGTACTAGGAGCAGCTCCC
>NZ_CDLKIE010000356.1:0-3577 GCF_975902315.1 Kaarinaea lacus
AGCATGAAAAAGATCCTGCGCCATGCATTAATTTCCCTGATCACGTCCGCCGCTACGGGTGGCGCATGTTTATAGTCCAACTGGTATTTAATAACGCCTTCTGTTTCTTTCAAGCTGTCACCTCAACGGATTTTTGGAAAACGATAACATCATCGCCATAATATTCCAGCCTTGCTTGCCACAATTCAGCCAACCAGTTAAATGTTTGTTGCGAAAAGAAACATACATGAGTCAGGTCATTTTTATAGTGCCAATGAGTAAACGCCTCACGATCTTTTACAAGCTTGGTCATGATACCCAGGCATCCACCAGGTTTAAGTATACTCCATAATCTTTCCAGCTCTGTTTTCGGGCGATGCAAGTGCTCCAGTGTTTCTGTCGCAGTAATAAAATCGTATTGTTGCTGTAATACATAGCCATCATCTGCATAAAAATGATCGTAGATTTTCATAGTATACCCTTGCTCTTCAAACATGATAGAGAGGGTTGGACCGGGGCCGGACCCAAAATCCAGGCCACAATCACCCGGTTTCAGTTTTTCTTTCATCGGAATCAACAGGCGACTTAGAAATTTTCTGTAACCTTGATCATCGGGATGATTCTGATGCAGGTCATACTGGGATTTTTCTTCTTCTGCAGAAAGAAAGTGGATACTGGGTACAAAAATCAAAAAACAGTGTTGGCATTTTAGAAAATCACGGTTTGGCTCACTGTAATAGTTTGTAACATTAGTGGAATGACATAGAGGGCAAGCGCGATGTGTTTTAGATTCTGGCACGATGATTAGTGATAATATATGATTATCAATTTTTCAATGATCGCCTTTGTAATGCGGATTGGGTATGGGAGGCACGCCTGTGATACGAATAACTTCCTGATCAACTGATTTCACATCACCCGACAGGTACATTGACTGTAAATCCTTTGCATCGGCGATAAGGAGATCTACCTGTTTTTCCGCCAGCGCTAATCCTTCATCGACAGTTTCACATTCGAAAACGTAATCATCAGACAAACCTTCAACATCCCCGATCTCAATCCTGAGCAACCCATCGTTGATTGCATGAATGCCCAGGGTTCCACCGAACATCAACCACTGATCTAAACTAGGGTAAGTTTGCCTGAATGTCATAATAATACTAGATTGTGATTGTCTCACTGCTACCGGGAATACTTGTGTCCATTCCAGCTTCCTGCAATTTTTCACGCAGTATTGCTTTAGCCTCATCCTCACCATGAATTAAATAAACTTTTGGATGCGCATTTCGGAAATTAGCCACCCAGTCGATTAATTGTTGCTGGCCGGCGTGCGCTGAAAAACCACCCAATGTATGAATTTTAGCATTTACGGCGATATCCTCTCCTACGATGCGAATATGTTCAGCACCATCAACGAGCGCGCGGCCGGGAGTGCCATAAACCTGATAACCGACAATCATCACGTGGGCATCCCGACGCCATAAGTTATGCTTTAAATGATGGCGGATACGACCACCGTCACACATACCACTGCCGGCAATAATAATAGCGCCATTCCTGATTTTATTAATCGCCATGGATTCTTCCGTGCGACGTGAATAGCGTAATACGGGCAGAAAACTATGTAATGTACCTGATTTCGTCTGCTTGATAGCAGCAACATCTTCCTCGTTATAGACATTCTGGTATCGATGATAAACTTCGGTTGCAGCGATCGCCATTGGGCTATCCAGAAAAACCGCCTGATGATTCAGATCACCCTGCTGGTAAAGCTCGCCTAGATAAAAGATAATTTCCTGGGTTCTACCTACCGCAAACGCGGGAATTAACACGTTTCCACCATTATCGTTCGCCTGTAATATCACATCACGAAACTCAGCCAGTGTTTCTTCCAGCGGTCGATGGTCACGATCACCATAGGTTGATTCCAGTAAAACAACATCGGCTTTTTGAAGTTCAACCGGGTCGCGTAGTAACGCAGCGTAACTGTTTCCCAAATCCCCGGAGAAAACCAGTTTACGACTATGCCCTCCTTCCTTGATATCAATTTCGACGATGGCAGAACCTAATATATGCCCGGCATCATGGAAAGTCACTTCGATACCTTTCACAACTTCATGCTTTTCGGCATATGGCAGTCCATCGATTTGCTTTAACGTCGCCTCGACATCATTCATATTATAAATGGGTTCGATTTCAGGTTTGCCGGAACGCTTTCTGCGTTTATTTTCCCACTCCGCGTCACGCATACTTAGAAACGCTGAATCTTTTAGCATAATGTCAAGCAGTTCACCGGTTGGCCTGGTCATGTAGATAGGCCCCTGGTAACCATCGCTCACCAGTTTCGGTAACCGACCGGAATGATCCAGATGAGCATGCGATAGAATAACCGCATCGATAGAGTTAACATCAAAAGGAAATGGCGCACGATTGACTTTCCCGTCTTCTTTCACGCCCTGGAATAACCCGCATTCCAGTAACACACGCGCCTGATCTGTTTCTAACAAATACAGTGAACCAGTGACGCCCTCTGTGGAACCTAAAAATGTAAGTTGTGCCATACTACCTGCCTGCTTTCATTGATTCTAAGGATTATTTGATTAATTCGGGCCGCACCATCCAGTTTATTTTCCACTTGTTATTCTCATCCTTATCCAGACATAGCACTGATCCCGGTTGATACTCAACAAGCGCTACATCGTCGCTACTGATCAACAATTCAGATACCAGCTTCGCCATAAACGGCAAATGACCGACGACCATGGTCGGTGTATTGAATTGCTCGACGAAAGTAGCAAATTCGTCAACAGGATCATTTGGATTAATACCTGAAATGGCTTCCGTTAATCCTGATTCTGAAATCGATTTGGAAAATATTTCGGCGGTTTGTTTGGCTCTGGTTTTACCACTATGCAGTACTCGATCAACGCTAATACCCGCACTCGATAAAAAAGCGGCCAGGCGCGAAACTGCGTTATTCCCTTCGGTCGACAGGGGGCGATCGGGGTCAACTTCCTTTGTAACCGCTTCACCATGTTGTACGAGATAAAGCATACAAATACTCCGTAAGTGGCTGGTTATAAAGATATAATTAGCAGAGTCATGAGATTCTGGCAAAGGAAATCTGGCCCTGTTTTGACGCAGGCGAAATATTTGCCGAAAATGACACTCTATATTGGATAATAGTTATACATATCCTGCAGGTAGGACGAAATGGAAACCAGAACAGTCGATATTAAACTCACATCCTCTGCGCAAACCAGGCTGAATAAGCTGGATCAGTCGCTAAACGTAGAACTTGAACTGTATTTCAGCTGCCTGATTCGACTGCGCGTGTTATTTCCGGAAAAGCCCGACGATGATTTCATTGCTGTAAACTCCAATCATGAAAAACTGAATTTATATTTTCACCCGATCATGACCAAGCATTGCGTTGTGGATGATATCAGGGGCAAAGATCCAGATACAGAAACCTTCCCTATTAAAAAACCGGAAAAGTTTATACCGCGGTGGGTAAAACTGGATTATAAAAATAACACCTGGACCGGAGAATTTGGTTATTAGAATTATTAGGGAGGGAGGCGACGGCAGGAGGTGA
>NZ_CDLKIE010000357.1:0-5238 GCF_975902315.1 Kaarinaea lacus
TATCCAGTTTTTCGTAACTATTGAAAAATTTCTTATAGTCTTCTTCTGCCGGGCCGTCAAATTCACAACAGTCATTGGAATGCTCGCGGCAAATTTGTGGTCGTTTTTCGTATATCCCGCATCCACCATCATCTTGTAAGTGTAAGCAAGGATTGGCCGCACTTAGGAACCAGCCATCATCATCTTTAAATACACTGACATTTTCGTGAGATACTAGCCAAAGCAGATGATCGTAATCTTTCATGGAGCGAGGTGCGTCCAGCTCCTGTGTAATGTAGGTACAGCATATAGAGTTTTTGCAGTAATCGCATTTGTTCTCGGGTGTTAATTTTGTTTTTTTCGGCAAATCTTTAATCGTGAAATATTCTAATGTCATTTTTCCAGGGCCTCAAAAGCATGTATTGAGCGTTGAAATTGGTTTTGTTAAACATAATGGCTAATTACTGGCATGTAAAGAAATTCAATACAATTCATATTCGACAGAAAATAGCATTACATTACCTGCGAGATAATATGCATAGGAAGTCAGGATTGTGATGCAAGCTCATCAAGGAGTGTAGTTTGCGCGGCGAAAGGCTCTTCGTTTTCTGCGGATTTGGTTCTGGCATAGGTGCCATCCTGGTTTAGTACCCAGGCTTGTTTATTGTCCTTGAGGTAATAATGTAAATCTTTGATCACTCTTTCCTGCATACGCTTTTCGCGGATAGGGAAACAAACTTCAACACGCTGAATCAAGTTGCGCTCCATAAAATCAGCACTTGAGCCGTATACCTCAGGTTCGCCCCCGTTCTCAAAATAATAAACTCGAGTGTGTTCCAGAAATCTGCCGATGATAGAGCGCACCTGAATATTGTCCGACACTCCGCTAATGCCCGGACGCAAATTACAGATTCCTCGGATAATCAGATCAATTTTAACGCCGGCGATTGAGGCGCGGTATAAACTATGAATAATCTTTTGTTCCGTTAGAGCGTTAACTTTAGCAATTATACGGGCAGGTTTTCCTGTCGAGGCATTTTCTATTTCCCGGTCAATCTTTTCCAGCAAGGTTTTATGCAAGGTGAACGGCGATTGCAATATTCGCTCAAGGCGAGATACTTTTCCCAGGCTGGTTAGTTGTAAAAAAACATTGTTAACGTCCTGACCAATTTTCTTGTCGCGTGTCAGCAATCCGTAGTCGGTGTATAGTCGCGCGGTTCGTGCGTGGTAGTTACCTGTTCCAAGGTGCACATAGTGAAATAGTTTTTTACCTTCCCGGCGTACAATATGAATCATCTTGGCATGAGTTTTATATCCGACGACGCCATATACTATATGTACCCCGGCTTCCTGAAGTCTCGTAGCTAACTCGATGTTAGCGGCTTCGTCAAAACGAGCTCTCAATTCGACGACCACAGTCACTTCTTTACCTGCTCTGGCAGCAGCAACGAGCTCGCTCACTATAGCCGAGTTTGCTCCGGTACGATATAAGGTTTGTTTTATACTGAGCACATTGGGGTCATTAGCTGCCTGGCGAACAAAATCCAAAACGGGAGCAAATGACTGGAAGGGGTGGTGAAGCAGTATGTCTCTTTTCTTAATGGCATTAAAAATGTTTGTCGCACCTGTTAATGCTTTGGGAATGCTGGGTGTGAAGGATGGGAATTTCAATTCAGGTTTATCTATTAAGTCGTACACACCCTCGACTCGATTCAGGTTTACCGGTCCGTTAATCTGGAATAACTCCCGGTTGGGTATCTCAAAACGGTGCAGTAAAAAGTTCACTAAATTATCAGGGCAATTGTCAGCTATCTCCAGTCGAACGGCATCTCCGTAACGTCGTGATGCAAGTTCGCCTTCAACGGCACGCAGTAAATCTTCTATTTCCTCTTCATCAACAAACAGGTTGCTGTTTCGTGTTACTCGGAACTGATAACAACCCTGAACCGTCATTCCATGAAACAGCTCATCGGCATAAGCATGAATAATAGAAGAAAGAAATACGAAATCATGTGGGCCACTGTCCGTTTCATCTTTTGGTAATTGGATGACGCGTGGCAAGGCGCGAGGTGCCTGCACAATGGCAAGGTCGCTTTGCCGGCCAAAAGCATCTTTACCTTTTAATTCAACGATGAAATTTAGGCTTTTATTGAGGATGCGTGGAAACGGATGGGCCGGATCCAGCCCAAGGGGTGTCAGGATTGGCGACAATTCGTCGCGAAAATACTCCTGTAACCAGTTTTCCTGTGATTCATTCCAGTCACCACGACGGATAAAGTTAATGCCCTGTTCTTCAAGGTCGGGGAATATGATGTCATTTAAGGTTACATACTGTTGAGCTACAATTTGGTGCGCACGCTCGCTAATGGCATTGAGGGTTTCTGTCGGGGACATATTATCCGGCCCTGCCTGGGTGGAGCCCAGTTCCGCCTTTTGAATAAGACCTGCAACGCGCACTTCAAAGAATTCATCAAGATTATTGCTGGATATAGCCAGATAACGTAAGCGTTCTAGTAGAGGAACCGATGGATCATTTGCCTGCTCCAGTACACGCCAATTGAATTCGAGCAGGCTGAGCTCGCGATTAATATAAAGTTCGGGTTGTTTCAGGTCGGGGGCGTCCATGGTTAACTTTTTAGCTGTACCCAATAGTCAACAATTGCCTGGAAATGGCGGCACATTGGTGATCAATGTCTATATTGACAAGTATAACAAATATCCTCCGACGAGCATGCGCTCATATTTCAGGCCAACCAGGCAGTATAGGGAAGTCTTATATCAGCATTGTGACAAATTGCTTATTTGCACCAGGAACCGAAGACTTTCTAAGAATGCATTTGAGTGTAGTGTAACGTGACTTTGTGACTGCCAGTGCGTCTTACCTTGCATGAATAATTTAGTGGTACTGTTCACTAAACTCATGAACCGCATTGATGAATGCGCCTACATGTTCCGGGTTTATGGTTGGATGAATGCCATGGCCCAGATTAAACACGTGTCCTTCACCCTTACCAAAGCTCGCCAGTACCGCTGCCACTTCTTCACGAATTCTCTCTGGTGAAGCATATAAAATACAAGGATCCATATTGCCCTGTAAGGCGACTTTGTCTCCTACGCGTTTGCGCGCATCACCAATATCAACAGTCCAGTCAACACCTAAGGCATTGCATTTACTGAGCGCCATGTCTTCCAGCCAGGCACCGCCACCCTTGGTAAATAATATCGAAGGTACAGCCCGACCTTCATTTTCCTTGATCAGGCCATCGACGATTTGTGTCATGTATTGTAAGGAAAATTCACGATAATCACGGGGTGTCAGTGAGCCGCCCCAGGTATCAAAAATCATTACCGCCTGTGCGCCCGCTTTAATTTGGGCGTTCAGGTATTCTGTCACCGATTGAGCCAGCACATCCAGCAACTTATGCATCAAGTCTGGTTGATCAAACATCATACCTTTTACTTTGGAGAACTCCTTACTGGATCCGCCTTCGACCATATAAGTAGCGAGCGTCCAGGGGCTGCCGGAAAAACCGATTAATGGCACGCGGCCATTGAGTTCCTTGCGAATCAGGCTCACTGCATCGACAACATATTGGAGTTCGGCATGTGGATCCAGTACACCCAATGCATTGATATCAGCGGCTGTACGAACTGGTTTATCGAAAGTTGGGCCTTCTCCAGTCGTAAAACGCAAGCCTAAACCCATTGCATCCGGGATGGTCAATATGTCTGAAAATAAAATGGCTGCATCCAGTGGATAACGATCCAGTGGCTGCAAGGTAACTTCACAGGCGAGTTCCGGAGATTGACAGAGATTCATAAAGCTTCCTGCTTTTTCCCGTGTGGCGCGATACTCGGGAAGGTAGCGTCCTGCCTGGCGCATCATCCACACTGGAGTGACGTCGACGGGTTTGCGCATCAATGCTTGTAGAAATCGATCGTTTTTCAAGTCAGCCATGGAACTTCCTATTAATTTTCTGCAGTTGAAGAATTACCTGGATTGAAGAATATAGTTAGCGTGAGCGGCTTTACCGGCTTGTTTACTCAGTTGGTCTGGTACCAAATATGCCACGCTGTAAATCTCTCAGACGCCATGAATTATGGCTAAAATATACGCTAACTTATTGTTTTTGCGGAAATAACATCCAGAGCGCCTATTATATAGGTTTTGCAGAAAATCGGTAGTTTTTTGGCCAAGTTTTTCGATGGAATTCCAGCAAGATTCAAACTGCCTGCTTCACCACTCCGAGGCTACACGGCGGGCGAAAAACTGACGGTTTTCCTGAGTGATATACGAAGGGTAATAGAAAAAGTGTGGGAAATTGGACTGGTCTCTTAAATGAATATTCAGAAAAATACAGCGTTCTGTGTTGGCCTGCATTTCCACCACTGGTGCCAGTAGTGAGTCAATTAATGTACCCTGGGTTAACCGGTAGCGATTCACGTTCTGGCAATTCAGTTTACTGATATTCGAGCAATCACTGATTTCGTTATTAATTTCGGAGTAGCGACTGACAGTAAGTTCACCATCAAGAACATACAAAATACCGACCGGTCCATCGTAACTGTGCAGTGGTGTTGGCTGGTTTCCGTATACTGTGATCATTTCCGCCACCATCACGTTATCAAATGCAAATCGTTGGCGATTCCAGGACTTATCGCCTGGCAACTGCGATTTTGCTTCCTGTAGTTGACTGGAATAGTCCGGGACTTGCTGTATGGCAGTGACAAACTGGTGGGTGTGATAGGCGACTATGCGGGCATAGCGGCTTTGGTCAATAGAATGATTGAAATAGTCCTGCAAACAAGATCTTAAGTTTTTCCACAAACTGCTTATTTGGCTAGAAAAATCGGCGGACACACCGTTGAATTCAGGCTGATAAAGCATTGCCGTCATTGATTTGCTACCTCTACCACTTCTATTAATAGTATAGCTACTAAATATGGGCTGATCCATGATCGTCGTCCCTCAGGTTATCTACTGGCACGAGCAAAGACACCGGTTTGGGACTTAAAGTTTAGTTCAATCGACTGTTGGTGAGATGTGAATGGTTGTTATGTATTCTGGTAATAATTCATAGTCGAAATTCTATTGCTATGGTTTCATAAATACCTGATTTATAGCATTTAAAACCTTTCTCCCAAAACTAAACCCGGCCATCAATTGTGGTGTCACAGTGACGAAAAGCTAATGGATGACAAAACCCTATTAGAACGTTACATCAACGGTGATGATGCAGCATTGACCTACATCGTAAA
>NZ_CDLKIE010000358.1:0-18658 GCF_975902315.1 Kaarinaea lacus
CCACCGCCAAAAAACCAGGTGCACCAGAATCCAACTTCAAAAAGGATGTCTGGAACGCCTCAAGAAAGAAAACTGCAGAGCGCCGTAATAGGAAACTGGGTGGGTGATCGCAAGGGCGAAAAAGTATACGTAAATCTTAGTTTCGACGGAAGGTTTGAAGATCGCACCCAACGAGGTCAAAAATTTAAATATAATGGTGTTGGATGGTGGAAGATAAGTGGCGAAATGGTCAAATGGACGTATGAGCAGGGAAAGGGAAACTGGACATATGCCAGTAGAAAAACCAAGCATTTTTCTGTCATAGAAAAGGTTTCCGAAAATGAATTAGTACTGCGTGAGCCTGATGGTAGTGCTACAAAATTAAAGCGCGTATCAGAATCGGAAAATGGAGAGAAATTGGCTGAATCCGATAACAAGGAATGTAGTAAGCCTTTCGAGAAGACTGCAACTGATTTTCAGAAGTGGAAGAGTATTATTGAGAAGGACTGCGCTAAGCTGGCGTCAAAACTTCTTGAGAAAGGACTGGATCCGAACGCATCAGAAAGCAGTAATACAGCATTTACTTATGCCATCGAGAATAAACGCCGCTCTATTGTAAAACATATGATTGAACATAGTGTCGATGTAAATCAGAAGCGGGAGTCGGATGGTGTAACACCTTTAATACTCGCAACACAAATGGGGAATTATCAGCTCGTAAACTCCCTGATCAGTGCTGGGGCGAGAATTGAAGAATACGATAGTAATAAAACCACTGCACTGATCGTGGCCGCAAAAGAGAATAACAAGAACATCGTAAAGCGCTTGCTCAGCATTGGAGCAAATGTAAATGCAAAAGACGATGGTGGATTAACGGCGCTGAAACACGCGGAGGATCGCGGGCACCGCGACGTTGTTAAGGTAATTCAGGATTATAAAAAACTTACCGGTTTAAAGTAAAAATTTGGGCAGCACGTAGAGGAGATTGCGATTTCGCGTTGAATTTGCTGCCCTTATATCAACAGTTGGTTAGTGACAGGGAGTTAGCACCAGGATTAATTAGCGCGTTTTTAAGCTTCAGCGGTACGCTTTGAAGTTAGCTGCATTTTCGTATCCGCTAATTCTTCTTTCTCAGATGAGTCAATTTTGGCGGGCTGTTTCTCGTCGTCCAGGTCAGAATCCTCTAGCAATCCTTTTACCTTTTTGGTTTCTTCAAGTATTGCAGTTGAAACACTAATTTTTTCTTCTTTTTCTGCAATCTGCGCCTGAAGAGTTTTAATTTCGTCTTTTAGTTGATGGATTTCGGATTCCAGCATTTGCTCTTTTTTTGCTGCATCGGTAATGATGTTGCTAATATTTATATTGGCAGATTCCAGGGTTTTGGTAACTACTGCCACAACAACTTCACTGTTATCATTTGGTAAGTCACGCATGAGTGCGACTACGTGATCAATGCCATAATTGTTATTGAGTGACATAGTTGCGACAGAAAAACGCTCATCAATCTCTTCGTTTGTTGTTTTATGAGAGTCTTCGAGCAAACTGTCTACGTATTTCGGTAATTCGTCTTTGCTTTTGTCTTCAGATCTGGTTTTTTGAAACAATCCCATAACTACTTCCCCCAACTTATTACAACCATGATGACTAACAGGATCAATAAGTAGCATACATGAACCGAAGTGCTTGTAAAACTGTTTATTTTATCATCAATAGTAAGTAGGCATTTTCTTTCTCTAAGTAATTATGATAAAGAGGTAAGCAGCTGAAAAACTGGTACTTTTACCTGGAGTGAAATTGAATTTCCTGCGCTAAGTCAATAAGCTTTTTTCAAAGGGTGATATTTTGTAGATAAATTAAGGATGAGGTGCGCAGAATTCTCAGGAATTCAGGGTGGGTATCCTCGGCAAGGGCTAAATCCAGGCAGTCAATGTGGCAACTATAAAGTCTTTAATTTTTACTATCACTCGCAGCTCGCATGCTGTTGGACATATTTGCACCGTGGAATATTCCTATTACTTACAGATTGCGGCCGCTGAATACCATCATGATGATGCATTTAGCGTAGTGGTTGAACTCCATGGCGAAGATATGCTTCTCGATCAGACTCTGGGTAACCGGTTTTACGACGCCCACGTTGTGGATCGCGCCCAGGAGATGCCTGTAAGTCGTAATTTTGTAGTGCCGTGTGAAATTCTCGATGAAGCGTTGGGGACCGACAAGATTTATCTAAAGCTGGTTATTAAATCCAGTGAAGGTGAAGTACTTACCGCAAAATCGGAGACTATCGCCGATCGTTTCTAAGATTTTCTTTGTTACTTTTCTAGCGAGGAATCCCAGTAAGGTGTGCCTTCAAATCTTTTCACCAGGAAATCCACCAAAGCTCGTACACGTTGTGATAAATGACGGGTGTGCGGATAGATCGCATAAGCATCAATGGCTGGCCATTGGTAGTCTTCGAGCAAAGGCACCAGCTGTCCCTTGTTAATCGCATCATAGATGATAAATGTTGGCTCCAGGATGATACCCAATCCTGCAGTGGCAGCTTGACGTAAAAAATCGCCATTATTGGCGCTCAGAACGACGGGTACTTTTACTTGACCCTTATTGCCATTCTGATCCTGGTAATGCCACAAATTGGAGTCGTGGATATTGCTATAGGAGAGACATCGGTGATGCTGTAATGCGTCAGGTGATTGCGGTGTTCCATAAAGCTTCAGGTACTCCGGGCTGGCGCATACCATGTGACGAATTGTTGCCAGGCGCCGGGCAATGAAACTGGAATCGGCAAGCCGAGTGACCCGAATCGCCAGGTCAAAGCCCTCTTGTAAAATATCAATGTGGCGATCATTAAAGTCCAGGTCCAGCTGTAATTTTGGATTTGCTTTCATGAATTCCGTAAAGGCGGATGTCAGGTGTAATAAGCCGAAAGACAGGGGCGCCGCAATTTTGATGACACCTGCCAATTCGCCGTGCTGTTGGGAAACAGCCAGTTCCGCTTCTTCTAAATCTGTGAGTATTTGAATTGCGCGCTGATAAAAGCTCTTACCGCTGTCTGTGAGGTTTAACTGGCGAGTGGTGCGACGAAATAACTGTACAGCCAGATGTTGCTCCAGCTCGGATATCCGGCGGCTCACCGCCGATTTCGCAATGCCCATGTGCTCAGCGGCTGCACTGATGCTGCCGAAATCAACCACCTTGACGAAAGTTTGTAGATTCTCGAATCGATCCATATTGTTGCCAAATAGAGAACAATATTTTGTTAATTTAGCTGTTTATTCTCCATAAAACAACTTCTAAACTGTTTTCAACGACAAACACAAACAGTGCAGAGGAACAAAAAGTGATGAATGTGGATAAGCAAATCGATAAATCACCTAATTCTAAGGCCTTACGAATTTTGAAAATTGATGCCAGTAGTCGCTACGATGGATCAGTGACGCGTCAGTTGGCAAATGATTTTATTGCTGAATTGCAGAAACGTCATGATGCTGTTGTGGTTCAACAGCGGGATGTCGTAAGCGATGCCCTGGCCTATATCGATGCCGATTGGGTAAACGCCAATTTCACACCTGCTGATCAACGCAGTGAAGCGCAATTGCGTGTGCTGGCGCAATCGGATCAGTTAGTGAAAGAGCTGCAGGAGGCGGATGTCCTTGTATTGGGAGCACCCATGTATAATTTCAGTATCCCGGCTGCACTTAAGGCATGGATTGATTTAGTGGCACGGGCTGGCCTCACATTTCGCTACACAGAAAACGGACCGGTGGGACTGCTGGAGAACAAAAAGGCCTATGTTGTGCTGGCATCGGGTGGTACACCAATTGGCAGCGAAATTGATTACGCAAGCGGTTACCTGCGTCACGTATTAGGATTTTTAGGGATTCACGATGTGGAGCTGATAAGCGCCGAACGCATGAATTTTAACGATGAGGAAAGTAAACAGCATGCAGGCCAACAAATTCAGCATGCCGTGGAACAATTACAGGAAAAACTCCGTAGCGCAGCGTAGGTAATTACGAGACCTGTTTTAAATTCGTTTAGACACGAAAAAGGAGTGAATAATGACAAAGCGTACCGTTAAACAATTAATTCAGGCCATGGCTGTATCAGAAGGTGCCGGAGTTACGGTGCATCGTACTATCGGTACGCCCGCTTTGCGCAACCTGGATCCCTTTTTATTGCTGGATCATTTCAGCAGTGACGATCCGGATGACTATATCGCTGGGTTTCCAGATCACCCGCATCGAGGTTTTAATACCTTTACCTATATGCTCGACGGGCACATGTTGCACCAGGACAGTATGGGCAATCGCGGTGATTTACGCGCCGGCGGGGCACAATGGATGAAAGCGGCCAGTGGTGTGATTCATTCAGAAATGCCCCAGCAAACCGCCGGTATGATGCGAGGTTTCCAGTTGTGGGTTAATTTGCCGGCGAAAGAAAAAATGAGTGAGCCGGGTTATCAGGAATTTCCACCGGAGGTGATTCCGGTAGTAAAAACTGAAGACCGACAGGTAAAAGTATTAGTCGGGAATTACCAGGGACAGCAGGGCCCTGTGAACGACCCCTTCACTCATGTGCAATATTTTGATATTACATTAAATGCGGGCAAAACTTTTATTCATGATCTTGATGTGAAGTTACAGGGATTCGTCTATGTCTTCGAGGGGGATGCCCTGATTGGCAATACGGCGTTGCCAAACCATTCCTTTGCGCTATTGGGTGAAGGAAACTCGCTTGAAGTGACGGCCGGTAGCAATAACGCTCGCTTTATTTTAGTGGCGGGTCAGCCGCTGAATGAACCCATTGTGCAATATGGACCATTTGTGATGACGACGCAGGAAGATATCCAGCAAGCATTTATCGACTATCGAGAAGGCAAGCTGGTACGCGAGAAAGCGAGCTTTGTCACTGCTTGATGTTCCAGTAATTTGTAATTCAGCTCACGTGAACGCCCGAACCACACGGGCGTTTTTTATTTTTAAATATGGCAATTTTTTTGGATAAATTATCATTTCGATGTATTCGATGGTGTTTTGAGTTTATTAGGCATTACATTTGCTTAATTCATCGAATTGCTGGAACGTCAATAATTTGGCCTTAGCGATAATAAAGGAATTAGCTAAACTTACGATCATAGTTAGGGGCGGATAACGTTAATAAACAATGACACCTTTCCTGAACAAATTTCTCACCAACGCCAACTACGTAATTGCAGCTGGCTTATCATTGATGATTGCATTAATGATAAGTTTGGCAATCACGGGTATTACGCATATGGCCTCCATCAAGGATGCGATGGAAACTGTTACTACCGAACGCGCTGAGCGAATCAATATTTTAACTGCTATGCGACGCATTGTGCGCGAACGCTCCCTGACAATGTATGCCATCTATCTCACCGATGATCCGTTTGAACGCGATGATGAATATATGCATTTTAGTGAGCTGGCAGAGCAGTTTATAAAATTGCGAATGCAATTCGAAGAAGCGGGCGTTTTACCACAACAGGAGTTAATGTTTAAAGACACACTACGTCTCATCCGGCGTAGCGCGCCACTGCAGGAAAAAATCGTAGGTATGATTGTGGAGGGCGCTGATAAGAATGTCTTTTCCCTGATGTCCTCCGTCGACCTCCCCCTGGAAAAAAGAATATTAACATCTTTCGATAAACTGGTTGAAATTGAGCAGGAAATTACTCGTAACGCCAATGCTACAGCCAAACGGGAATACGAAGACGCTTATTTCATGATGATAGCCTTAGGTATCGTCGTAACCTTGTTAGGTGTATTGATTACATTATTAGTGGTACGACGTGCTCGCCAAATTGAAGGTGCATTATTTGAAGCGAAAGAACAGGCTGAAGTTACTTTGCATGCTATTGGCGATGCGGTAATTACCACGGATGCACAGGGTAACGTGCTTTATTTAAATCCTGTAGCTGAGCACTTGACCGGCTGGCAGTGTGAGAATGCTATTGGTAAAGAGGTATCCCAGGTCTATTGCGTGAAAAATGAATTAACCGGTCACGCGGTTGACCACCCTGCCTATAAAGGAAATATTGACGGCCAAGTGATGGGCTTACAACAGCATTATTTGCTCGATAGCAGGGATGGAACTGAATACACCGTTAAAGACACGGCGTCACCTCTCTTCAACAGTAACGGAGAAAGATTAGGCGTCGTAGTGGTTTCACGCGATGAAACGCACGAGCGCAGTCTGGCGCACCAGTTATCCTGGCAAGCCCGCCACGATAGTCTGACCGGTCTGGCCAATCGTCGTGAATTTGAATTACAGCTTTCCAGTCTTTTATCCAATGCCGATCCTGATCGACCCAAGCATGCTTTGTTATATCTCGACCTGGATCAGTTTAAACTGGTTAATGATACCTGTGGCCACGTAGCTGGCGATGAATTGCTGAAACAGATTGTTGTGTTGTTGAAGTCCAATACTCGAGAGGCAGATATAATGGCGCGCCTGGGCGGTGATGAGTTTGGGCTAATATTAGAGGCTTGCCCATTGCCAAAAGCGGAGCGAATTGCAACTCAGTTAGTAGAGACAGTACGGGATTTTCGTTTTGTCTGGAAAGGTAAGGTGTTTTCGCTCGGTGTCAGTATAGGGCTTGCCATGATTGATGAAAACTGCCGTGATTTTGAAGCCATTCTTAGTGCTGCTGATGCAGCCTGTTTTATTGCGAAGGATAAAGGGCGTAATCGTGTATGGATTCACCACCTCGATGATGAGGATGTTGCACAGCGTCATGGTGAAATGGAGTGGGCATCCAAAATCAATACTGCATTGGAAAATGACCGGTTTCTGCTTTATTACCAGAAAGTACAGCCAGTCACGGAAAGCGATGGTAGTAGTTACTATGAATTTCTGTTGAGGATGGTAAATGATGCGGGCGAGATTATTGCTCCCATGGCTTTTATTCCGGCTGCGGAACGTTATGGCACCATGGCGGCTGTGGATCGATGGGTTGTTCATCGAGTGTTAGGCTGGCTAAACAAAAACAGCGCCAGGATAAAAGATAACGATGTTTATTCCATCAATTTGTCGGGACAGTCACTATGTGATGATGGATTTTTACAATATTGCATTAATGAGCTGGATGACAGCCGAATTAATCCCCAGCAGGTCTGTTTTGAAATTACTGAGACGGCGGCGATTTCAAACTGGAGTCATGCCAGCCAGTTTGTTGCGGCATTAAAGTCCAGAGGTTGCCAATTTGCCCTGGATGATTTTGGAAGCGGTATGTCATCGTTTGCCTATTTAAAAAATCTGCCTGTTGACTACATTAAGATTGATGGTGCCTTCGTGAGTGATATGTTGTCCGATCCCGTTGACCAGGTCATGGTGAATGCAATCAACCAGATTGGCCAGGTTATGGGTATTAAAACTATTGCTGAATTTGTAGAAAACCAGGATATCCTGAAACTTCTTAAGGAAATACAGGTTGATTATGCGCAAGGTTTTGGTATTCACGTACCCGAAGCCCTGGAGCCTCTAAATATTAAGGTCCATTATTTGTCAGAGGATAAATTTAAAATAAATTGATAAATCGTTTCCCTGCCCCGGTGGTTATTTGTCCTCTGCAAGATCGATAATTACAGTTCTATTAAATTCTAAATTAAAATTATCTGGATTCTCTGGTACTTACAAGTCAGGTCTGGAAAGTGATTTTCGTCGTGCAAATGGCAGATTAAAAACCGCATTGAATGATGGGTCAATTATTTTGAACATGCGACTAACAATGTAGTCAGAATTTCAGTGCGATCTCGTTATTTACGACTATTATGTAATAAATGAAAACTCACTAAATAAAGTTATCAAACCTTGGTGTAACGGATGGAGATGATTACATGAATCTAAAATTAATTGCGTTGCTAAGTATGCTTATTTTACCTTTTAGCACATTCGCTGGAGGCGAAGGATGCAGTTCTAAAAAGGGTCATGGTAAAAAGGAAATGTCTGTGGATGCTCAGGAGTTTAAAGAAAGCCACTCCTGGATGTTTTCTGAAGGTGAAGCAAGCGTGAATGTTCCAGGGCATGAACAGTTGAAAGAGTCTGCCCAATCTTCAAAATCGAGCAAAGACGATTTGGTGGAAATTTGATTTACCGATAACTATCGAAAAATAAGAAGAGGGCGAAAGCCCTCTTTTTTTTCCTGAGGTAAAAATCACGAGAATTTTGTTGCAGGCAATTTTGTGTGGTTTCGAATTCGCAGTCTATAATTTAAACAAGTGATTGGCGATAACTGTGAAATAGTTAACGCAGTTCTGGATAATTGTTACGATAACTACGACAGACCAACTATTTTTTTTGAGCGGATTTAATGGCGACTCTACAAAGACTTGGTGATGAAGCTAAATGCCTTCTGGACCAGACGCAACTGCGTATTGGTCGATCACCGGATAATGAGATTATTCTGGAAGATGAGGCTGTAAGTGGTCATCATGCCCTGATTACCATACGGCCGCGTGAACACAACGAAAAGCAGAACGAATATATAATTGAAGACTTGAATAGCACGAATAAAACTTATGTTAACAACCTGGAAATATCCAGCCATGTGTTGAAAGAAGGCGATATTGTTCGGGTGGGAAATACGCGGCTCAAGTTTTCCACGAAAAAATATACCCCACCTCAAAAGCAGTTTGAGCAAACTCAGAAACTGGACCCTAAAAAGCCACAGGGTTATATTTTCCCCAAGTAACAGATTTTACTGTGAACGAATGATCCGGACATAAAAAAGCCTGGTGATCCCATTTAAGGAACGACCAGGCTGTTTTGAAATTGCTGCTGGATTAACGATGAGTGTGGGCTAATACATTTTTGCCTTTTGAGCTTTTTAGGGACACCATATCCAGGTTTTCGCATTCAGGACATTTGGTTTTAAATCGGATGATATGATAAAAAGTCCAGGATGCCGGGATAATCAATAATGGTAGTAATCCGGTCATTAAGGCAACGCTGCCTACGATTAACCATACAAACAAATCTACTAAAAAGCTTTCGAAACACTGGTTAACCGGTTCCCCCATGTAGCCGCAGGAACTACAAACTTTCATTTTCATTTAGATAAGCCTCCAAATAGTTTCTATGATGGGCGGCATTATAGGGTTGAGAATATTAATATTAACTGAATCATTTTTGAGGCATTTTTATAGGCCTATAAGCGTTCAATTGGCGATAATAGGTAGAATTTGATCCATATCAATAAAATGTAAATTCAGAAAAATGATTCAGGTCTTTTTTAGCGAGTTTGTATTGCATTAAGCGCTAATTTACATTTAGCCTAATTTGGCCGGCACTCAGTTATCAGTCTTTGAGATTAAGTGATGATCAATAAACAACGCATGGAACCCGTCGTGGATGAACCGTTCATCGTGTTCATTGTGGGATTTCGAATCAATAAATACTGGAAAATACACAAATGGTTGCCGGTGATACTGGCATTTAAGCGTATGTTAAAAGAATTGAGTAATACTCCTGAGAAGGGTTGTATGGGGTATGAATACTGGGGAGGTCGTGTGCGGGTGTGTATTCAGTACTGGAAAAACTACGAACAATTGCTGGACTACGCTCGTGATAAAAGCGCTGGTCATTTTCCGGCATGGTTTGATTTTAATGCAAAGATAGGCCGCAGTGGCGATATAGGTTTGTGGCACGAGGTTTATTTTGCCAAACAGGGTACTTTTAAAGCGGTTTATAAAAACATGCCGCCATTTGGACTGGGTAAAGCCACGCAATTAACGCCCTCAAAATCCACAAAAATTGAAATTGATGCTTAACGTAGATTTTTCCATATCAAGCAACGTTGATCAGTAGCAAAATTACAAAACAGGTAAAATCACCATGAGTAATCGCAAATTCCAGTTTCGTCTTTCGAGTCAATATAAATCAGAGAAGAATGATGTATCCAAACTGCTATTTGAACATTTGGTGGATAGTGAATGGCAGGAATACGACCCGACGAACTATGCTGCAGGATTTTTAGTATTGCTTTACGCCTTATTTAATTGTCAGCATTTGTACTTCCGGGTTAACGCCGCAGAACGCGGTCTGCAACTTAAATCAGCCAGAGGCACGCTTGATGTAGAAACCAATAAAGACTGGGAGATACAAAAGTTTCATATCCACTTCGAAGGACTGTTGAATTCGGGCGTACCTGGCAAAGACGATGAAGATTTTATAGTGGAGCGGTTGGCGCATTGCCCGGTTTCCGTGAATATTAAACCCATAGCCGATATGCAGGCCAGTATTCGCTTTGAATAGCAGTATGCTATGACGTAAGCGCCAGAGATGTTTTGTGCTGGTGTAACTTTGGCTGAGTTGCCGTTTTACGTAGATACAATGACTCGCAACGCATCCAGTCGCGGTGAAGACGATGCCAGCGCTTCGGTAACATTTCTATACTGTTGTTCAAAATATTCAATTTCTTCACGACGCACGTTTGGATTGACCTGCTGCAGTGCTTTAAGACGATTGATTTCCCGCTGAAGTAGCTGGTGGGTGTGTTCCTTGGCGGTAGCTAAAATTTTCGGTGCGTATTGTTCAGCGAGCCTCTCGTTTTGCTGGATCAATTTTCTTATTTCATCTTTATGCGATTTTACAATCTTAATGGCAACTTCAGGAGGTACAGGTTCCTGATGCTGATTGATCACGGCATGAGTTAGCAGATTACTGACATCTTTCCCGTTAATATCAACAACAACTCTTATCGTCGTCAAAGGTAAATAACGTCCTGCCTGTAGTTGCTCGCTGGCCATCGATTCCAGAATAAAAATGACTTCCAGAAGTAAGTTGCCCGGTTTGATGTCTTTATGCTTGATTGCGCAAAGTGCTGTATTACCCTGTTCGTTACTTAATACCAAGTCGATGGCACCCGATACCATGGGATGTTCCCAGGTTATAAATTGCATATCCTCGTTAGTTAAAGCAGTGTCTCTGTCAAAAGTAATGGTCGATCCATCCTCTTGCAGGCCGGGAAAGCCAGCAACATCTGTATGTTGCCCTGGGTGCAATACGTAGCTTTTGCTGCTGTGAACTTCACTATCGATGTCATAACAATTGAATACTTTTTCGAGATAATCATGCAGTGCCTGATCCACATCCTGCTGGTGAATTTCGTCACTTATTTGCCTGGCAATATTAAGACGACAGGAGTTATATTCCAGTAAACGATCACGACCTTTTTGTAATTCGGCGTTGAGTTCCTGGTGAAGTTTTTTGGTGGTATCAATTAATGCGGGTAAATCCTCAATGCCTTCATCAATTTGATGTAATGCCTCCAGCAGGGTTGATTCAACCTGTACAAACACACTATGTCCCGCAGGGCAGGTATGCTCAAATGCCGATAAGCCTTCATGATACCAGTGAAACATGATTTGCTGGGGACTGTTGTCGATGTAGGGCGCATGTATTTGAATGGTTTCTGATTGTCCGATGCGGTCCAGTCGTCCGATTCTTTGTTCCAGCAAATCCGGATTGTAGGGCAAATCAAACAAAACCAGGTGATGGGCGAATTGAAAGTTGCGTCCTTCACTTCCGATTTCAGAACAGATTAATACCTGGGTACCAGCTTCCCGATCGGCAAAATATGCAGCAGCACGATCTCTTTCGATAATTGACAGACCTTCGTGAAAAACGGCAGCATGGATCCCCTGTTTTTTACGCAACGCTTCGGCGATGTCCAATGCTGATTGAGCACTTGATGTTATGACCAGAACTTTCTCTGGTTTGAGTTCCCTGAGTTTGTCAATTAACCAGTCGATTCTCGGGTCGATTGTTGTCCACGGTGCCTGTTGGTTGTTTTCAGTATTTTGGTAAAGCAACTCCGGGCTGAGCAATTCCTGTGGCTGACTAATTCCCGAGGACTGGAATTCAGCCAGGCTGGATTCATATTCCCTGGGTAAAGGGAGAGCGTAGGCTGTTATTTTTCTGTCAGGGAAACCCTTGACGGCGGTTCTTGTATTACGAAACAGAACGCGGCCAGTACCATGCCGGTCAAGAAGGTGTTCCACCAGTTCATTGCGCGCAGCCTGTTTAGTGTCAGCATCGATATTGTCTCCCTGGAGCTGGTCCAGGAATTCATAGTTATCACCTTCGTCAATCGTGCTTACCAGGGTGTGATAAGCACGGTCGCTGAGTTTATCTTCGTTTATTAGCTCTTCAACAGCTTGTGCGACAGGTTCGTAATTTTGTTCTTCTTTCAGGAAATCTTCATAACTGGAAAAACGGTCACTGTCGAGCAAGCGTAAGCGCGCAAAATGACTGGCCTTGCCCAACTGCTCCGGGGTGGCTGTTAATAATAAAACGCCTTTGGTTTGACTGGCTAGTGCTTCAACAACCTGGTATTCGGTGCTCGACTGTTGGGGGGACCAATGTAAATGATGTGCCTCATCTACTATCAGCATATCCCATGCACCGTTTAAGGCCTGTTGAAAGCGATTTGGATTTTCCACCAGGAAATCCAGGCTACACAGAATTAATTGTTCAGTATGAAATGGATTTTCCTGTGTGGCACTTTCTTCCTCGGCGAGGCAGCGTTCTTCATCAAAAATACTGAACCTTAAATTGAAACGGCGCAGCATTTCTACCAGCCACTGATGAAGCAAGGTTTCCGGTACCACGATTAATGCGCGATTGGCACGCTCGGTAATCAGTTGCTGATGCAGGATCATGCCCGCCTCAATAGTTTTACCCAGGCCAACTTCGTCAGCCAGTAAAATGCGTGGGGCATATCGGTTGGCAACTTCATGTGCGATGTATAGTTGATGGGGAATTAAACTGGTGCGACCACCCACCAATCCGCGGACATTGGAATGTAATTGTGTGTTCACGTTGAGCAATGTCTGGTAACGAAGCTCAAACCATTTATCCTGATCAATCTGGCCACTAAGCAGCCGGTCAACGGGTTTGTTGAGCTGTATAAAATTATCCAGTTCACTTTCAGGTAATATATCGTTCTTATTGCCATCGCGTGTGCCATGGTAGGTAAGCAGGCTGTCTTCTTCTTCTACCGATGTTACTGTGAGAGTCCATCCTTCATGGCTGCGAACAGAATCACCCACTGAGAATCGGGCACGCGATAGTGGTGCGGTTTCTTTTGCATAGGTTCGAGTTTCGCCAGTTGCGATAAATACAACCGTAACACTTCGATGGTCTGTTTTTAGCACGGTGCCGAGACCATGCTGGAGTTCTGCATCACTTATCCAGCGTTGGCCTGGTACAAATTCCTGCATTCGTTATTTTCTCCGTAGCTATGCTTGCTTTTTGTGATCTACAGGCTTCGATGACAACATTAATTGTAGTGCATGGTAAATCGATATAAAATTGAGTGGTTGCTAAGGTCTCAACCGAAGTATTACCTGGATATCTAATTATGACACAAATTAACATCATGGCCTTACGTCATTCAGCATTTTATTCGCCCTTGTTGATGACGATTGCGGGGGGATTTTTACAGGACGAAGGTCTGGAGCCCGAATATCGTCCGGCAACTCCAGATGACACTGTACCCGAAAATCTTCGGAATGGTGGCTGTCACCTGGCACAGTCAGCGGTAGCGACCAGTTTCAGCGATCTGGAAGCAGGAAAAATCATCGACATTGTGCATTTCGCCCAGATAAATGAACGCGATGGATTCTTCATCGCTGGTCGTGAGCCAGATCCGGAATTCCAGTGGTCCCATCTGGTGGGTAAGAAGGTTCTGGTTGATCATTTTTTTCAACCGATGGCAATGTTGAAATATGGTTTACACAAACAGGGAATTGAGTTTGACCAGCTTGACGTTGTGGACGCTGGCGATGTTAACGCCATAGACAGTGCTTTTCGAAAAGGCAAGGGTCAATACGTGCATCAGCAAGGTCCTGCGCCACAGCAATTGGAACAGGATGGATTGGGATATGTTGTCGCAGCAGTAGGTGATGCAGTTGGTCCGGTGGCTTTCAGTAGTCTCTGTGCTACACGAGAGTGGATAGCATCAGACATGGCCACAGCATTCATGCGTGCATACAGGAAATCATTGCAATATGTTATATCGGCTCCCGCTGAAGAAATCGCTGCCCGGGAAGGTGAAGCAGGATTTTTCCCCGGCATTGATAAAAAAGTTTTAACCGATACGATTGCCTGTTATCAAAGACTGGGTTGCTGGACTCCTGATCCAGTAATAAGTGTTCAGAGTTATAATAATTTACTGGATGTTTTTATGTTTAATGGTTTAATACGTGACCGATATCCGTACGAATCAGCCGTGGTGCAACCACCACAATAAACAGCGTTAACAAATTTCTGTGTAAGTCAGGAATGAGCAATAACTTTTAGCATATCCATCGTTGTTACAATGCCAGTTAGTTTCTTATCCCGTGTTATCAGTACTCGGTGAATGTGTCCTTTCAACATAGTTTCTGCGGCTTTCTGAACGGGGGTATCCTCGCTCATTTCAAATACCATCGGTGTCATGATATCTTTCACGGTAATCATGGATTCTGACTCAATTTTTAATTTGCTCAAATCTTCCTGGGAAATGCCGCTCAATGTGCCGGTGTTCTTGTAATACTCGTGTGAGCTTTCCTCATTGGTGCTGGCAGGAAGCGTATTGTTTCTTGCCAGATCAGACAAGGAAACGACTCCTGTCAGTTTATCATTAGAGTCAACGACGGGTGCACCTGATATCTGCTTGTCAAAGAAAAATTGTGATAACGTTTCTAAGGACCAATCGTCTTGAACACTTTGAACGTCGGTGGTCATGATATCTTTTATGGTCTTCATTGTTGTTTTTCCTTGAATTAATCATGAAGGAATGCGGGAGTGGTTATGTGTTAAATGTATCTTTATCTATCGAGTATTTCATTGATGCACGTCATATGCAAAAAACTTGGTTTTCCGTGTATTGAAAGGGCGAATAGATCAATAAGAAGTTACGCCATTCAATTAGCGAGTGGCTTGCTCAAGATAAGCTGATTTTGGTTTGTGTTCTGCTCTGTGTGATGTAAGTAGCCAAACAAAGGCAGGTGAGTTGAGCAGGCCTATTGCTCAGTATCGGTTTCGGCGGCTAGAACAGTGGCCCGACTTGGTATTCGGGCGATGTAAGTAATAATTACAGTGGCAATAAATAATAATAAGAACTGCAGGTAGGATTGCTCAATGAAGAATAATATAGTGATTGTGAAGGTAGTCATTATGAGAAGAATGGCACGTATTTTAACTGCAGACGAGATTGTACGGGATTCCTGCCATTCTCTAATGACAGGGCCAAAGGTTTTATTGCTAATTAACCATTGATACAGCCGCGGTGATGATTTGGCAAAACAATACGCTGATAGCAATATAAAGGGTGTTGTTGGTAATAATGGCAGAAAGATACCAATAAATCCCAGTATCAACGAGAGTATTCCGATGCTTACATTAACTATACGCATTTTTGTATCAGTGAAATCAGTTTGCTAGACAGGTTGAACCAGTACCAGTGGAGCGGTTACTACCGCCCAAAATTCCTGCTGGGTATCGTGCCATCTTTTAGCATCCTCATCTGAGGCGTGTTTTACCAGCCCCTTTTCTACCCACGGTTGCACGACGTTTTTATTGTCCAGAGTAAATTGCTTTGCCACCTCGACCAGATCCAGTTCTTTTGCCACAATGATTACGACACCGCGCGCAAAATATCGTTGCAGTTCTGGCCAACTGATTTGACCAGTTTCCAGATTAAGTTTCTGGAATACCAGTTCTTCATTGTCGAAATTATTATCACTATCCTTCATGGGCTATATTGTAGGGCAGGAAATGATCAATCGCCAGAGTTATAACATTGAGAATGGGAGGAAAAATAGGATGGAAGGGCGAATTACTGAGCTTGAGTCCAGGGTGGCTTTTCAGGATGATACGATTCAAAAACTAAATGATGTTATCGTGGACCAGCAGCAACAGATTGATCAAATTTCTGCTCAAATGGCTGTGCTTAAGGAACAAATTAAGACTTTGTCTCCCGAGATGTTGGCGGATGAGTCACAGGAAACGCCGCCACCGCATTACTGAGTTTACGCGTTGTGCATCGATTATCGAGAAAAGATTTCTGTCGAAATATACATCAACAGTAATGCTATTTTTTCAATGAGTTACTTGAGTTAAGTCTCTCTTAATAATTCCATAACTCTGTGCTAATTTGCCTTTGCTTTAATTATCCTCAAGCGAAGTGGTTCACTGTCATACAAAACACCTATGGAGGATATAGATATGGACAGCACAGAATTGAATGTAATCGGAAGAGTCAGTCGAATCGTTGTTGGCACAGGCCTGATAGTTTTTACTTTAGTTGTCAATTTTACGCCGCTTGGTTTGTTCGCGTTGTTGCCCTTGCTGGCAACTTATCCAATTTTCACTGGTATATACGGTTATGATCCTGTCAGTCAATGGATTGATAAGGAGTTCGCCCAGATATTGCAGGTTAGTGAACGTTTTTTTGGAAGAGGGCATACCCCCAGGCACAGCTAATTATTATTCGATGATTAAAAAGTTGGTTCCCCTGAGGACTGTCAATAGTCCAGACAAAAGCACAGCTTTTCCCCTGACGGGCTGTGCTTTTTTTATTTTTTATTCAGGAGCAATATAGATTTCAGGCTGGTCAAATTTCGAATTAATAGAGGAGGTTGACCAGGTATAAGCTTAACCAGGGAATATAAGTGATGACCAATAAAGCCAGTATTAAAACCATCATCCACGGGATTGCGGCTTTGGTGACTTCAGTTAAGCTCATTCCCGTTAAACCTGCCGCGACGTACAAATTTAGTCCGACCGGAGGGGTGATCATTCCCACTTCCATATTGGTCGTCATGATAATACCCAGATGAATCGGGTCTATGCCAAGGTTAATAGCAATTGGGTGAAACAGTGGAGCCATAATTAACAGGATGGCCGAGGGCTCCATAAAGTCGCCAGCAAACCACAATATAATATTCACCAACAATAAAAAGCTAACCGGGCTGGGATCCTGTTCCAGTACTGTTTCAGCCAGCGATTGAGGAATTCGTGCCTCCGTTAGTACATGTGCGAATATCATGGCGCAGGCAATAATAAACATTAGCACAGCAGTCATCTTGGCGGCGTCCAGCATCACTTTTGGTACATCCTTGATGCCCATATCGCGGTGCACGACTAAAGCAATAAACGCGGAATATACCGCTGCTGTTGCCGCTGCTTCGGTGGGTGTGAAGATACCGCCGTAAATTCCTCCTACAACGATCACAATCAACAACAAGCCCCAAAACGCACGTATAAAACTCTTGAGCAAATGACCAAAGCCCTTCCATTCGTCTCTGGGCATTTTCATGCGGCGGGCGACTATGTATGTAGTGACAAGCAAAAATGAACTCATCACCAGGCCGGGTATGATGCCGGCGATAAATAATTTTCCTACGGACTCCTCTACCGCATCTGCATACACAATCATGGGTATAGAAGGCGGGATCAGAATTCCCAGGCTGCCCGAGGTTGCAATGACGCCAACTGTATAACGTTTGTCGTATCCGGCGGCAATCATACCGGGGATCATAATGGAACCGATTGCTACTACAGTGGCGGGTGATGACCCTGAAATTGCTGCAAACAACATACAGGAAACAACGCCGGCCATAGCTAAACCACCGTGCATCCAGCCCACCAGGGCCTTGGCAAATTCTATGAGTCGTTTTGAGACACCACCTGTTGTTAAAAAATGAGAAGACAGTATGAAAAAAGGGATGGCCAGCAGTGTGGTATGTTCCATAGTGTCAAATAACTTCTGTGCCACTACTGCAGGCGAATCATCGGATGCCAGATACATAAATCCCAAACTGGTTAATCCCAGGCTGATGGCGATGGGCACGCCGATTAACAGAAATACAATTAATGCCAGGAAAATAAGTGCTGTGGTCATCGTTGCAGCTCTTCCAGCGCTTTGCTCGCTTCACTGGCATGAATATGCAGAATGTCCCCCTTCCATATCATCCATGTCACGCGTAATAGATGATAAAGCATCAGGAAAAGACCAATAGGGATTGCGAGATAAGGGATCCACTGTGGTATTTGCAGATCCAGTGAAAGGTCGCCCCAGGAATATACCTTAATGGTGTATTGAATGGATAACACGAACACGGTTGCTACAAATAGCAATGACAAGACTGCCGCAATCAGACTGATTATGCGTTGAGTTTCAGCAGGGAATTTTTCGACAAGTATATCGATGCCGAGGTGAATACCCGCCTTCACACCATGGGCAGCGCCAATCAGAACAACCCACGCAAAAATGTACTGCACGGCTTCCAGTACCCAGGTAATGCCGCTGTCGAACAGGTAGCGCAACACTACGTTGGTAAATAGCAACAAGGTACCGGCAGCCATGCCGATAGTAATTACCGCTTTTTCAAAAATGTCGATTGTTGTATTTATTTTATCGAACATATTACCGCGCTTGGTTTTGTATTATTTATTTTGCGGCTACGTTTGTGTTTCCTAATAGTTTGTGTATGTCGTCAAGCAACTTTGCGCCAATCTGTTTCCTGAATTTATCTTCAAGCTTGGCTGTTGCTTTTCGCCATTTGGCCCTTTCTTCAGCAGTTAGTTCTACGACTTTTGCCGGACCTTGTTTTTCGATTTTATTCCGGTCACCCTTGTCAGCTGCGGCGGCGAATTTACGGCCTTC
>NZ_CDLKIE010000359.1:0-7253 GCF_975902315.1 Kaarinaea lacus
CCAACCAAAGATGTAACTAATAATAGTTTTAATAATTTAAATTGACACATGGTAGTATTTTTTCTTGGTCCCGTTTTAAAATTCAATATCGTACATAATATAAGATATTTCGAATAACGATTCATTCGTTATAGAAAAAATGTCTGCTAATGAATACATATACCCCTATATTATATATGTATTAACGATTGCTTTCAGTATAAATGAGCTGTTCCCAATTTTGTTAATATTAACCACTCTACCTCACATAGCCACCGTTAGCCCTAGAACATCCAATTCATACAACCCAAGGCTTGATGTGCATATAGGCTTTTCTATTTATAGTAAGTGGGAGCAGAATGTTCTTAGGAACAATTAAAGCTTGTCATTCAATAAGTGAATTAGGCTTCGTAGTTAGCCAAATGTTTAAATGCCGTCGAAGTTTATTTTTGTAGATTTATATTTAGATTGAAAACTAAAAAGTAGAAGAAGATAAAAAAGTGAGAACAAAACTAGATAGCGGACAAACTATGCTTTCATGTAACCATAGTTTGGCCAAAACGGACAAACTATGGTTACATGCACAACAAAATGAACTTATCGAATGAAGTGGTGGGCCCGGTAGGACTCGAACCTACGACCAAGGGATTCACTTTATCTCATCATTTCTGATGGGAGTGGACTATCTCATCACCCACAACCAGAGTTGCTGATTGCCAGGGTGCGGGACGCTCTTGCCTGTTATTAAGAACACTTGATCGCATTATTTTACAAACTAAAACGATCAGTTCCCAGGTAGTCTCTGCACCTTCCGGAAGTGTACTTCCGGCTTGGCTCAGGATTGCCATCAGCCACTCTTATTTAAAACATCAAATAAAAGTCTGGTAAGGTTTCCCTGAATTCATCCCGTTCATTTCATACCTTTCGGTATGAACGCACCTTTTTTGATGAGTCCCCTGCTCTAACCAACTGAGCTACAGGCCCGTGACGCGCAATTTTAACAGTAATTTGTTCAATTATGAATAGAAATAAAAAAAGCCATGCGCAAAATGCATGGCCTTTTTTAATCAGTTTCGCCTGGTTTAGGAAGACGAATTTTCGGTATCGATGAAACTACGCAATGGATCGGAACGGCTCGGATGGCGCAGCTTACGCAATGCCTTTGCCTCAATCTGGCGAATCCGCTCACGCGTTACATCAAACTGCTTACCTACTTCTTCCAGGGTATGGTCAGTATTCATGTCGATACCAAACCGCATCCGTAAAACCTTTGCTTCCCTTGCAGTCAGACTATCCAGCACTGACAGCGTCGCTTCACGCAAACCTTCAAATGTCGCGGAGTTCGATGGTGAGAGTAAATTCTGGTCTTCGATAAAGTCACCGAGACGTGAATCTTCATCATCACCTATAGGTGTTTCCATGGAAATAGGTTCTTTGGCGATCTTTAACACCTTGCGCACTTTATCTTCGGGCATTTCCATGCGTTCAGCCAGTTCTTCCGGTGTGGGTTCGCGACCCATCTCCTGGAGCATTTGCCGAGAAATACGATTCAGTTTGTTGATAGTCTCAATCATATGAACCGGAATACGAATGGTTCGTGCCTGATCCGCAATGGAGCGGGTAATCGCCTGGCGTATCCACCATGTCGCATAAGTTGAGAACTTATAACCACGGCGGTATTCAAACTTATCTACCGCTTTCATTAACCCAATGTTTCCTTCCTGAATCAAATCCAGGAACTGTAAACCACGATTGGTGTATTTTTTGGCGATAGAGATTACCAAACGCAGGTTTGCTTCGACCATTTCTTTCTTGGCGCGGCGGGCTTTGGCTTCACCAATGGACATGCGGCGATTAATCTCTTTCAGTTCACCGATAGTGATACCACTTTCATCCTGAATCTGGATTAGCTTATTCTGCGCCCGGCTGATTTCATCAGCGTACTGTTTTAAAACTTCGGAAAATTCTTCACCGGAATCGATTTGACCCTGTAACCAGTCTGTGTTGGTTTCATTGTCCGGGAATGTGGTAATAAATACCTTACGTGGCATTTTTGCCTTGGCGACACACATTTCCATGATCACTTTTTCGTGTTCACGTACACGATTAATGATTCCACGCAGGTTCTTAACCAGGTTGTCGGCGAATTTAGGAACTAATTTGAATTCACAAAAAACTTCAGCCGCTTTTTCGTAAAGCTCTATACTTTTATCATCACGTCCTTTGGAAGCAACACGTTTTGCATACTTTGCGATGGACGCTTTGATTTCGTCCATGCGTTTTTTTGCTTCTTCCGGATCGGGGCCTTGATCCTCTGCACTCGCACTCGCGTCATCGTCCTCTTCCTCTTCATCGGATGCCGAATAATCACCACTTTCATCACCGGGATTGGGAGCAACAACGTTTGGATTGACGATCATGTCGTCTTCTTCATCGCGGAATCCTGTAATAACATCCGCAAGACGTAATTCTTCGTTTTCAATCGCTTCATAAGCAGCGAGCATTCGAGCAATGGTGCCAGGGTAATGGGCGAGGGCAACAAACACCTGGTTGACACCATCCTCAATACGCTTGGCGATTTCGATCTCGCCTTCACGGGTCAACAATTCAACCGTACCCATTTCGCGCATATACATTCGAACCGGATCCGTGGTACGACCAAATTCACTGTCGACACTGGCCAGTGCTGCCGCTGCTTCTTCGGCTGCTACCTCATCGGTCTCCACGTCACTTTCGGCGAGCACCATGGAATCCATATCGGGTGCGGTTTCATGAACCACAATACCCATGTCGTTAATCATGCTGACGATGTCTTCGATCTGCGCCGGATCAACAATATCATTGGGCAGGTGATCGTTTACTTCTCGGTAAGTCAGGTAACCTTGCTCTTTACCTTTAGCGATAAGCAGTTTAAGTTGAGACTGTTGCTGTACATTCATAGTCATATGTATATTAAATAATCAAATCCTGTATTAAAGATAGCAGCGCAGTATACAGTATGTAGTATCTGTTGCGCGAACTATTCACAATTTCGAATACTCTTATGATCAATAGTGCTTAGGCTTCTGGCTCTTTAGCTTTTGAGCCTATATTGTTAGCGGCAAGCGCCAGGTTTAATTCACGTAGCTCCTGTTTTTCATGCGTATCCAGGCTAGGTTTGTGTATTAATTCTTCCAAACGCTGCTTGGAGCGTTCCCTCTTAAGCCACTGATAGATATCTAAAAACTCTTTTTTTATGTCATCATCCGTTAAGTGTAGCTCATGATCGGTCAAATTTGCGGGCAGTTTAACGAGTTTCTCTAATAGCTTTCCATTTTCAGTACCGCGCCAGTTCTCCATTAAACCAGCACAGTTTATATGGGGTTTTGATCGAATGGTTTCAATCAATTCGATCAAAAAAGGGATGCCCCGTTCATCCAGCTCTTTAATTTCCTCCACCTCAACAGCCTGTGCCAAAGATGGCATTTCCAGTAATAGTCGTACTAATTTACGTATCGGTGTTGGACCACCAGCTTTGGAAGGTCTGGCAGCGACCTGTTGCTTGCTAACTTTAGTAGCGCCGGCCGAAAAGATAAGTGTAGACAATTTCTCTGATTCTACATGACTAATTTCAGCCAATTTATTGATCATCATGTGGCGAAAAACACCATCGGGAAGCTTCCGCAAATAAGGCTTTGCCTTTTCCACCAAAAAGGATCGACCATCGATCGTGTTAAGCTCGATACTCTTTGACAATGATTCGTAAAAAAAGTTAGAAAATGCCTGCGCACCCTGCAGGCGTTGGTGAAATCCCGACTCTCCTTCCTGGCGTACAACCGTGTCCGGGTCTTCACCTTCCGGCAAAAACATAAATTTTATCTGGCGACCTTCACCCATCAGTGGCAGGGAATTTTCCAGCGCTCGCCACGCTGCCTGGCGACCCGCACGGTCACCGTCGAAACAAAATATCACTTCAGGCACCACGCGAAATAACTTTTCGAGATGGTCTTTTGTGGTGGCAGTGCCCAGGGTGGCCACGACGTTTTTTATACCGTACTGGGACAGGGACACCGCATCCATGTAACCTTCAACAACAATCAAACGCTGTAAATCCTGGGAATACTTCCTGGCTTCATAAAATCCATACAATTCTTTCCCCTTGTGAAAAACCTCGGTTTCCGGGGAATTCAGGTATTTCGGCGTTTCGTCACCCAGCGCTCGCCCACCAAAGGCAATCACCCGGCCGCGTCGATCACGAATTGGGAATATAATGCGATCGCGGAAACGATCATAATGACCGCCACCTTGTTTGGCGATAAGCAGACCCGCCGCCAGCATTTGTTTTTCGGTAACGTTTTTCGCTGATAGGTAGTGCAATAAATTGTCCCAGCCGGGTGGGGCATAACCGATAGCGAATGTGGCCGCGATTTCGCCGCTTAGTCCTCTTTGTTTCAAATAGGTGACCGCTTTTTCAGCGTTAGCGTGCTGGCGAAGTTGCTCAGCGTAATACTGGCTTGCCTGCTCCAGAACATCATATAAATCACGACTGACTTTGTGCTGAGTGCCAGCTGCCTCCCGCGGTACCGTCATGCCTACCATCGATGCCAGCTCTTCAATGGCATCCACGAATTCCAGCCTTTCATATTCCATCAGAAAACTGATCGCTGAACCATGGGCACCACAACCGAAACAATGATAGAACTGTTTGGCAGGGCTAACGGTAAATGATGGCGTTTTTTCGTTGTGGAAGGGGCAGCAAGCGGTATATTCGCGACCGGCTTTTTTTAAAGCCACGCGAGAATCAATCACATCGACAATATCGACACGATTTAATAGTTCATCAATAAATTGAGAGGGAATACGCCCGGCCATAGGTTTAATGGTAAGCCGAATAATAGTCAGTGTCAGCCAAAAGGGCTGAAAATCAATACATCAGGATAAATTTAGTGTTGGAAGCGAAATAAGCCAGAAATCAGGAGCAGGCTTAGGGATCGAAAGAACTTACGAACTCAGCTCGCAGGATTAAACGCCAATTGCTGCTTTTACCTTCTGGCTCACCTGGCCCATGTCAGCACGTCCCTGCACTTTGGGTTTGAGCTGAGCCATGACTTTTCCCATGTCCTGCATGGAGCTGGCACCAACGGCTGCGACAATTTCCTGGATCATTGCATCCAGCTCAGCTTCACTGAGTGCTGCCGGCATGTAAGTCTGAATGATGCCCACCTCCATCTGCTCTTTTTCTGCCAGCTCGGTACGGCCGGCATTATTATATTGTTCGATGGAGTCCCGCCGCTGTTTGAGCATTTTATCCAGCACTGCAAGCACTTTTGCATCATCCAGCTCGATACGCTCATCGACTTCAACTTGTTTGATGGCCGCCAGAATCAGACGAATGACGCCCAGGCGCTCCTTTTCCTTGGCGCGCATGGCAGCTTTCATATCGTCACTGATACGCTGTTTTAATTCGCAGTCTGCCATCCGGGATGGTTTCTTAAACTATTTGGTGGGAAATAGCGGGTAGAATTAGTAGAGTCGTCTGTGACGATTCTGATCGCGAGAAACTTTTTTCATGTGACGCTTAACCGCTGCCGCAAGCTTGCGTTTGCGAACCTGGGTTGGCTTCTCATAAAATTCCCGGCGACGAATTTCCGTTAAGATACCGGCTTTTTCACATGAACGTTTGAAGCGACGCAGTGCGATATCAAACGGTTCGTTTTCTCTGACACGAACATTAGGCATACTAATTATGTCCTCAAAATTAATTAAGCTGTTAAAATCATGATTTTAGCTCTTTGGCCGATTCCAGCCCCGAGCGGAACGCCGTATTTTAGTAGCATCGCGTCCAGAATGCAAAATCGGCGCCGCCCCAAATTTGTTTAGCCGTTTAGGAAAATTGATTAAGAAAAAGTCGATATGCGTGTTTTAGGCATCGAAACCTCCTGTGACGAGACCGGAATCGCGGTTTACGACAGTAATCAGGGACTTTTAGCGCATGCTTTGCACAGCCAGGTGGCATTGCATGCAGAATACGGTGGCGTGGTACCCGAACTAGCCTCTCGAGACCACGTGCGAAAATGCCTGCCACTGATATCCCAGGTCATGCGCGAGGCGAATATTGATAAAAGCAGCATCAGTGGAATTGCCTATACTGCAGGCCCCGGGTTAATTGGCGCATTATTAGTAGGCGCCACTATTGGGCGAAGTCTGGCCTGGTCATGGCAAGTACCCGCCGTCGCCATCCACCACATGGAAGGACATCTGCTGGCACCCATGCTGGAATCCACCAGCCCGCAGTTTCCCTTTGTCGCATTATTGGTGTCAGGTGGGCATTCGATGTTGGTTGAGGTGAATGGCGTTGGGCAATATACGATTTTAGGTGACAGTGTCGATGACGCCGCGGGCGAAGCATTCGACAAGACGGCAAAATTACTTGGCCTGGGTTATCCCGGTGGCCCAGCAGTCGCAAAACTCGCGAAACAGGGCGATCCCAAACGATTTCACTTTCCCCGCCCCATGACCAATCGCCCTGGTCTGGATTTCAGCTTCAGTGGATTAAAGACTTTTACAATGAATACCCTTAAAAAAAATAGCAATGACGAACAAACCCGGGCTGATATCGCCTGCGCGTTCGAGGATGCCGTTGTCGATACGCTGGCAATTAAATGCAAACGTGCATTAAAACAAACCCACCATCAGCGCCTGGTTATTGCCGGAGGAGTGGGTGCCAATGAAAAGTTACGTCAACGCTTAACTCAGTTGGCAAAAGAACTGCGGGCTGAAGTTTTCTATCCAAGGCTGGAATTCTGTACCGATAATGGCGCTATGATCGCTATGGCAGGGTGTATTCGCCTACAGGCAAACCAGACGGAACCACTACCCATCGACGCCAGGGCCCGCTGGTCGCTGGAAGATTTACACCCGTTGTAGCGCGTTAGCATCAGAGGGTTTTCAATGGGCAACAAAAAAGGGCGATTCGAAAATCGCCCTCTTTTGTTTTGGGTGCTGCAAAAATACGGTATTTACTACTGTACAGCCATATCCTTCACTTTCTTCAAAGGCAAAATCTTTACGCGAATGGTTGCAGGTTTTGCTGCGACATCCATAAGTTCGCCAGGGCGGAAAGGGTTTGGAACGTTTTTCTTTGCTTTGCGAGCAGGAATTTTTCTGGTTTTGATTTTCAATAAACCAGGTAAAGTGAATTCGCCACAACCTGTCTTTTTGATATGACCGTTGATAATGGTTTCCAACGAATCAAACACACTGGCGACTTGCTTTCTGCTCAGTTCAGTTTCTTC
>NZ_CDLKIE010000360.1:0-4247 GCF_975902315.1 Kaarinaea lacus
CAGCATGCTGAGTAACGATACTAAAGTAACTGCCATCGCTCAGATGAAAAATACGGGTGATAGCGTTTATAGCCAGGGTAGATTCCTGGTGCGAAACGATAGCTCTATCAAATCTGCGGCCGATTTGAAAGGTAAGAAAATTGCGTTAATCAGCCCCTACGGCGCAGGATCTTATCTTGCCCCTCGCGCCTTTCTGGCAAAAAACGGTTTGGACATCGATAAAGATGTGACCGTCGAGTACACAAAGAATTTGAAAAAAGCGGCTTACATGGTACTACTTGGCGAAGCCGATACAGCCGTGATGTGCGAAGTAAACTACGAAATTTTGTCACGACGAATTGATACAGGAGACTTGCGCTTTTTCGACAAAACAGACGCATTTCCCGAAGCGGTCATGTTTACTCCGCGCGATGTTAAATCTGACATTGTTGTGCGCTTCCAGGAAGCATTGCTGGCTGATTCTGACAGCCGATCCCAGGCAATGAATTCACTCCATAAAATGAAAATTGGTACGTTTGTACCCTATGACCCTGCGGTTGAGAATCGTATTAAAGAACTAAGCGATCAGGCAGGTTTGTAACCTTTCAATTGAGACAACATTTCATATTAAAGGCAATCGATGACATCAGCAGGCCATCGATTGCCTAGTTAAAATAACCATGCGATTTAGTTTTCATACCAAATTTCTAGTGAGCCTGTTGGCACTGGTGACAGTGTCACTGATGAGCATGGGTTTCGTATTGCTGCGCGATGCTAACCAGCGCCTGGATGAATTTAAATTCCTGCAAGCGAAGTCGCAGGCTCGTACCCTGGCAGAAAGTAGTGAAGATCTTCTATTGGTAAACGATTACCCTATGCTGGAAAATCTGGTCAACATCGCTGTATCTGAAGACCACTATGCCTATGCAGCTATTGTTTCACCGAAGGGTATTGTCTATAGCCATTCAAATTTTGACATGGTTGGCAGTCAATTCACTACTCCAGAACAAAGCAACACCATCTCCATCGGGGAAATACAGGTTAACGATCGCCCCGTAAAAGAAATCGTTTATCCGATTGGTTTGCCTGGTAATCATCTGGCGAATGCACATATCGCTTACTACATGGATACACAGCAGAGTTTAGGAAATGACACTGTTACCTGGTTAGTGGAGATTTTAGCGTTAACATTGCTTGTCATAACCATAGGAAGCCTGTTAATTACCAAGCATTTTACAAAACCCATCGTGGTATTAACTCACGAAGTAAACGATATCCTCACCGATTTTACGCTAAATCTTGACGAACAAATTCTCCATCGAACAGATGAAGTTGGCGATCTGGCGAGAGCTTTCAAGAGCATGTCAAACCAGCTAGTCGAGCGACTGGAAGAGCTGGAAATTCAGATAAAAGAGCGAGACAATGCACGTGCAGCCAACGAAACTAAAAGCGCTTTTCTCGCCAATGTTAGCCACGAACTCAGAACACCATTGAATGCAATCATTGGATACAGTGAGTTATTGCTGGACTTTGCAATGGATGATGGCGACAAAGAAAGTCAAAAAGACCTGGAAAAAATATGTGGCTCTGCAAGACATCTTAATAGCATTATTGATGACATGCTGGATCTATCCAAAATTGAGGCAGGTAAATTTGAAATTGTTCCTACGGTGGTCGATATGGAACAATTTATCGAAGAAATCAAAACCACAGTCGCTCCATTGATAGAAAAAAATAACAACCAGTTGGTTTGTGAATCGCGCCTGATCAGCGAGCATGCCTACGCTGATTCACTGCGCTTAAAGCAAGTTATCCTGAATCTTATCAGTAACGCCGCAAAATTCACAGAACAAGGCACTATTACAGTTTCCGTTACTCCCTTAAATGGTTTTATTGCAATCGCCGTAAAAGACACCGGCATTGGCATGTCAGTCGAGCAAGTTAACAGAGTATTTGAGGCATTCACACAAGCTGACAAAGAAACTACCATAAAGTACGGCGGCACAGGGCTGGGATTAACTATATCGAAAAGCCTTTGTGATCTGATGGGTGGCGATATAGCAGTTGAAAGTCAGCAAGGAAAAGGCTCTACATTTACCGTTACCGTTCCGACTGCATACTCCATATTAAAAGCGGCCAATGACCATCACGGGTAACCTGACTCTCTTCTATAAAACAATTAGTTCTTTCGCCAGGTATCAAGCCAGTCTAGCAATACTCTTTGTGATAAAAATTAATCTTTTCCTCTCTGGCAAATACCCGCAAATTAAATAAGCCTACAGCTTGTTGTAAACAAATAGTCTTTGTAATAAAGCTTTACTCCAGCTGTTATAAACATCTATCCAAGCCACGCCTTTGCGATACTTCTCCTCAAACCACATATCTCTTAGGGAATATATAAAATAGCAGTGCCCTTTAGCTTTTTTGCACTGCAATTTTAGTCCGTTGGCAGACATTGAGTAATCCGGCTCAAGTAAAAAATAATTTAAAAGCTGAATTCAAAAACCTGATACAAACAGTAAGACATCAACGGCAGTTTTTTAATGGCATCACAAATTTTTTTAAAGGCCTACACAACCAAAATCGACGATAAGAAGTTTTGTAGGATTTAACGTACATATCGTTAGTTTTCACAAGCTAAATCTGTCGGCTCGCTGACATTAAAAAAATATATTCGGGTTTAGCAGCGCAAAACTGGTTATTAATATATTGCAAAATAAAAAACATAATAGAGCTCACTTTTAATCTCATATGGTTTTGTTATCACAAAGACACACAACAATAAAATAACGCCTAGTTTTATAGTGTTTTTGCACTTCATTGAGAGGAAGGAACTTTGATCTACATCATGGCTGAAAATTGTTTTTAGACCTAATCTACCTACAATTTATATGACGGAGTTACACATTCATTAGAATGTATAAGCTAAACAGTTTGCAGCATATATAAAAAGAGATAGATACATAAAGGACACTCTCAGTAGTGCTGTAAATATAGAAAGGAAGCGTTATGAACCAGATGCCGTTGCGTGTAACAAAAGATTTAATCGCCAACAACAACCAGTCAGTTGAAAACAACAAAGGCGTAGAAATATTTAATACTATTAATAGTTGTCAGACACAGACAGTTCACCAGGCTTCTGTTATTGGTTTTATGCTATTACCAGTCTTTTTGATTCCCTTCTTACTACCTGGTCTTGCTATTACAACAACTGGTAATAACGCTGTCATTTCACCTATCAAAAATTACTATTTAGTTAACTTGCATGGCACGGCATCTTACCTATCGCCGATTATGCATTTATCCAACAATTCCGTCGTAACAATGAATTTCACCAACTCAGGCTTCATTCCCTTAAGCATTGAAAGCAGCAATAGAGAGGATAGTTGATATGGACACGGCAAAACCCAATAATCATCGAAACTCAAACTGTCAATTTGATTTTTTTCCTTTTTTAGTAATTGGCTTTGCTTTTGTCGTGTCAGTTGGAATCACCAGCTGTTTTGACAGCGGTTCAGACAGCACCCCGCTTGTCGCTGAAACATCTAAAGCAGGTGGTAGTGGTGTTTCCAGCACCGCCCCTTCGAATCATACAGACAATGTAAGTGGATTCTTGCATGCACCGGGGAAAGACACACCTTTTACCAGTTGGTGTACAGCCTGCCATGGCCAGAATTTGCAAGGCGATTTAGGTCCTTCGTGTACCACGTGCCATGATCAGGTATGGCAGGAAACTACGCCACCCAGTAGCGGTGGACGCACCAGTAACGCGCCAGCTAATCATACGGACAGTATAAATGGCTTTTTGCATGCGCTGGGCAAATACACGCCTTATAGCAGGTGGTGCACAGCCTGCCATGGCCAGGATCTGGAAGGTGACGTAGGACCCTCCTGCACGGCTTGCCACAGTGTAATATGGACGGAAACGACTCCGCCAAGCAGCGGTGGTCGTACCAGTAACGCGCCATCTAATCACACGGATAATGTCAGTGACTTTTTACACGCACCTGGTAAAACGACGCCTTATACCAGCTTTTGCACAGCCTGCCATGGAACCAACCTGGCAGGCGGTACTGGTCCATCTTGCTTTGCATGCCATGGTCAACTATGGACGGAAACGACTCCACCCAGCAGTGGTAACACCGGTGGAAGTGGCGGAACCCTTGATGGTCAGGCTTTATATAATGCCAACTGCAGTGCCTGTCATGGTGATGGTTCAGCAATCGTGAACAACACGGCTTCCGGTATTACCAATGCCATGAATACAC
>NZ_CDLKIE010000361.1:0-9801 GCF_975902315.1 Kaarinaea lacus
AGTGCGTAATCTCGTACAGGAAATGAATGGTAAGGTGTCTGTCATCAATGATGAAGGGCAAGGTTTACGGTTTAGTCTGCAGCTACCCCTTACACTATCAGTTATCTCAACGTTAATGGTGGAGATAGCCGGAGAACCATATGCTTTTCCGTTGTCTCGAGTGGATCGATTGTTATCGGTTTTACCAGAACAGGTGAAGATGGTTGAAGGTCGGCAATATATAACCGATGAAGAAGAACTGGTTGGCCTGGTACCAGCATCCCATGTGCTGGAACTGCAAGCGCCAGCATTACAGTATGAAGAGTTTCACGTTGTTATTGTCAGTGACCGGTTGAGCCGCTATGGCATTGTGGTGGATCGGTTTGTTGGTCAGCGGGATTTATCAGTGCAATCTCTTGATCCTCGCCTGGGTAAAGTACAGGATATTAGCTCTGCTTCGCTGACAGAAGATGGAACTCCCGTTTTGGTAATCGATGTAGATGATCTGGTGCGTTCAATTGACGCTATGGCAAGTGGTGGACCTATTGGCTCGCTTAAGCCGTATACTGATGTGTTAAGTCATAAAGTTCGGAAACGCATTCTTGTAGTAGATGACTCGTTAACGGTACGGGAAATTGAAAGACAGTTGCTGGAATCCTGTGGTTATCGAGTAGATGTAGCAGTAGATGGTATGGATGGCTGGAATGCAGTAAGGAGAACCAGGTACCAGTTGGTGATCACGGACGTTGATATGCCGCGTATGGATGGGATTGAACTGGTTAACTCCATGAAACACGATCATCAACTCCGGTCATTACCGATTATGATAGTTTCTTATAAAGACCGCCCGGAAGATCGTCAACGCGGTTTGGAAGCAGGAGCCGATTATTATTTAACAAAGGGTAGTTTTCATGATGAAACACTGATTGAGGCGGTAGTCGACTTAATCGGAGAGGCTTCGGAATGAAGATTGCCATAATAAATAACAAGCAGCTGGCTCGCAAAGAGCTGATTCGAATTGTCACTATGGAGGATGACAATGAGTTAGCCTGGAGTACATCCAGCGGTAAAAGCGCAATCAAATTTTGTAAGACTGTTAAACCGGATTTAATTCTCATGGATCCATTTGTAAGGGATATGAATGGCATCGGGGTTATTCGGCAGATTATGAGCGAAACACCTTGTGCAATTTTAATCGTTACCGGATCAATAGATGAGCAGTCTGAGGTTGTCTTTGATGCCCTGGGCGCAGGGGCGATAGACGCAGTAAATACACCTATACTTGAAAACCAGGATCACGATCAAGCCGAGGCAATTCTGCAACGGAAGATTGCCATGATAAAGGTACTGACGAGTGACATTCAATCGCTTCCTGTAAAATTTATCGATGGAAAGTTAAATCCACATCACGCTCCCGCGGAAAAAAATCTGGTTGTCATAGGCTGTTCGTCCGGTGGGCCAGAGGCATTGGCCGTACTACTTGGTCAATTACCTCAAGATTTTCAACCACCTATCGTTATTGTTCAGCATGTAGATGCGGCGTTTGCCCCTGGATTGGCAAAGTGGTTAAATGTTAAGAGTGTTTTACCAGTGAAGTTGGCAAAGGAAGGCGATGTTCCCACCCCTGGAATCGTGCTGTTAGCTGCAACCAACAACCATCTGGTGTTATCGTCCCGAGGTCAGTTAAGTTATCGGCACGAGCCTGCTGATACAACCTATCGCCCTTCTGTGGATATTTTTTTTCAGAGCGTGGCAGATAACTGGCTTCATTCAGTAACTGCGATATTACTATCTGGTATGGGCAAGGACGGGGCTAAAGGATTAAGGGAATTACGAACCAGGGGTGCCTATACCATTGCGCAAGATAAAGCGACATCGGCGGTGTATGGTATGCCCAAGGCTGCTCTGGAACTGGATGCAGCGGTCGATATATTACCTATAGACAGGATTGCTTCTATTCTTTGTCGGGTAGGTAGCAGCAATGTTTCTCGAAAAAACATTGAATTACATCAGTAACTTACGAGCACTTGCTGATGAAGGATTTATTGAGGCCGGAGTATATTAAGCAAATCTTAATACCACTATAAGATGATATTGTGATGATGCAATGTATCGAACAAGCGAGGGCAGTATGAGCTTGCAGGAGTTTCCAGGACAGACTTTAGCTGGAACGATTGATGATACTGGGCTAAAACGGCATCCGGTAGTGTTACTGGTTGATGACCAGATTATGGTAGCGGAAGGGATTCGTCGTATGCTGGATGACGAAAAGGATATTGAATTCCATTACTGCAATGAACCATCTCGGGCAGTTCAACTGGCATCTGAATTAAAACCTACAATAATCTTGCAAGACCTTATTTTGCCGAATATTGACGGCTATACTCTGGTGCGTTCTTATCGGCAGAACGGTGCGACCAGCAATATTCCAGTCATTGTTTTATCTACCAAAGAAGATCCTCATGATAAGAGTATTGCGTTCGAAAATGGCGCGAATGATTACCTGGTAAAACTTCCTGATAAGATTGAGTTGGTGGCTCGTATCAGGGCTCATACCAAAGCCTTTTTAACACAGCTGGAAAGGGATGAGGCTTTTCGCAAGCTGGGTGAGTTGCAACAGGAATTACAGAAAAGCAACGCTGAATTGCAAAAACTTACCTGTCAGGATGGTTTGACCGGTATTGCCAATCGGCGGCGGTTTGATGACTTTATACGTAAAGAATGTTTACGCTCATCTCGTGATGGTACAACGATCGCGCTGATACTCATTGATATTGATTACTTTAAACTTTACAACGACAACTATGGCCATTTAAAAGGTGATGAATGTCTGCAAAGTGTAGCTAACACGCTACAAAAAGCAGTACAGCGTCCAGCAGATCTTGTCGCGCGTTATGGTGGTGAAGAGTTCGCCGTTGTATTGCCCAGCACAGATGCTACAGGTGCAGTCAAAATTGCTGATTCATTGCGTCATGCGGTAGAGGCATTGGAACTTCCCCATGCCTATTCGCCATTGACAAACATAATTACCATTAGTATGGGTATTGCATGTAAAATTGCAACTGAGAAATCGTCACCCGCTGATTTGATAGAAATGGCAGACGAAGCATTATATGAAGCAAAAAATGCCGGTCGAAACCAGAGTAAAGTGCACAGTAGCAAAGCTGGTTAGCTCAATAAGTTAAAATTTCCTTCCCAAACCTGTTTCTAATTTTATTCTGGTTGCGCAACAGCCCGATAAAGTCTTCGGTTTTTTACCCATCCTGAGACGCTTTCTATTATGGACAGGATTGAAGGTATGAGCAATAACACCAAAATCGTTGCAAAACCCAGTCCAAAGCTGATAGTTACAGCCATCGGAATAAGAAACTTCGCCTGCAATGAGGATTCAAACAGTAATGGGGTGAGTCCAGCAATAGTCGTTAATGAGGTAAGCAGTACTGCACGCAAACGCTGGCAAGAAGCTTCCACTATCGCGTCTTGTACAGCCAGCCCGGACTGGCGTAATTGCTGGTAGAAAGTCACCAATATGATCGAGTCATTTACCACAATACCGGAAAGTCCAAAAAAGCCGAATAGCGATAACACGGTCAATTCAATGTTCATGACCAAATGGCCAATGATAGCACCAATCAAACCAAACGGAATAACGCTCATTACAACGAAGGGTTTGCTATAGGATGCAAACACCCAGGCCAGAACAATGTAAATCATAAATACTGCGAATATTGCACCACGCTTAAGATCCAGCATCGTTGTTGCCTGGTCAGCTGCACGTCCCTGAAAATTTGCTTCCACACCATATTTGCCAATAATTTCCGGTATAACAGTTGCCATTAATTCGGCACGAATTTTATTGTTATTGTTAATGCTTCGATCTACATCTGCAGTAATGGATACTGCCAGTTGTCCGTCCACGTGTCGCAAGGAGTCAAAGCCTTTACGTACTGAAATATTTACCACGCTGGACAGGGGAGTGCTGTTGCCATTGGGTAATATGATATTCATTGATTCCAGACTTGCCAGGCTATACCTCTCGCGATCCGGCAACATCACCCTAACTTCTATCTCATCCTGACCGTCCTGGAATAATTGCACCAGGTAGCCGTCAAAAGCAGCGCGTAATTGTCGACCTATTGCATCTACATTGAGACCTAGCGCTTTGCCGGTGGATGTTAATTGAAATATAAGTTGTTGTTGCCCCCAGGGTAAGTCATCCTCTACTGCGTTAACACCTTCTATTCCTTTTAAGGTCTGAATAATTTCCACAGCAGCTGACTTTAACGCCTGAGGATCATCGCCTTTCAGACTGAGATCAATGTCTCTTCCTGGGTGACCGGCTCGCCGCTCTGCAATGGTAAAAGATTCGATACCTGGCGGTAACACTACTTTCTGTTTCCAGGCCTTGATAAACTCGATATTCTTGATATTGCGTACTTCCGTTGAAACTGTTTCCACCTGAATAGATCCATGCTGGTTGCCGGTCCGGGTAGTGCCGCCACCAGCAGTTTGTCCGGATCCATGTCTAACGATTGACGTGGCAATCAACTCCGTACCAAAGTCTTTTTCGGTTTCGTATAAAGTGGACTCCAGGTGCTGTAGAAATGCATCCACTCTTTGCGGCGGACTGCCTGCCGTGAACGCGACAGTGGCGAAAATGAGGCGTCCTTCGACATTGGGAAAAAAAGTAAAGCCAATTCGTCCACTGGCTGTGATACCGATGACAACTATTAGAATTCCGATTGCGCTGGATAAAGTTATCCAGCGATAGGCTATTACTTTCTCGACAAATGGTCTAAATTTAGTTTCGCGAAATTGATGAAAGGCAGAATCAAGTTTTTGCCGTATCGGACTGTGAGTGAGTTCCTCGCGTTTCAGCATGTTGGAAAAAGAGCCGCGTAAGTGACCGGGCAGGATCAAAAAGCACTCAATCAATGAAGCTATGATGATGCATATAACGATGAGCGGAATATCGAACATGATGTTGCCCACCACACCGCTAACTAACATGAGTGGTAAGAATGCCGCAATCGTCGTTAAGGAAGAAGAGAATACGGGAGCCAGCATGCGATGGGCGCCGGCTTCAGCGGCTAACACCGGATTGTCGCCATGCTGGAAGTGGGTGAGGGCGTCCTCGCCGACAACGATAGCATCATCCACAATAATACCTAGTGCCATGATCATACCAAACAGGCTGATCATATTGATAGTGCCACCCATCAGGTATAATACGGATAACGCTGCCAGGAAAGAAACGGGTATGCCAACTGTTACCCAAAAAGCCACGCGCTTGTTAAGAAATAGTAAAAGAATGGCGATTACCAGTAACAAGCCACCACCACCATTGGTCAGCAGTAGTGTGATACGTTCTTTAATATGTTGCCATTTTTGATCAAACACTACGAAGTTTATATCGGGTGGCAATCTGGGTTTTGTCTCGCCGATCCAGGTATCCAGCAACTTTGCAGATTTTAATGCGTCTGCAGACTCGTCACGATACAAAACAAGTTCTACTGCAGGTTTGTTTTTATAACTTAAGCGTTCCTGGTTTTCCTTGGCGCGTCGTTGGATATCTGCAATCGCTCCAAGTGGGATAAATTGGCCCTGGACATCACTGTCCAGACGTAGATTTTCGAAATCAATAACATTTCGGCGTTGATCAAGTGCTCTCAATTGGCGAGCAACGTCATTTCGACCGACAGAACCTGATGGAATATCCCGGCTTTCGGCCCGGATTCGTTGTGCAAGTTGTTCCAACGTTAAGCCCAGTTCCAGCAATTTCTGGGTGGGAACCTGGATAGCCATTTCTTCTTCCGGTAAACCCCGGATGTCAATTTTTGATACGCCGCGGATGAGTAATTCATCCTTCATGTTTTGGGCGATGTGACGTAGCTCAGCAAGATTTTCAGGGCCGCTTAATAATACCCGGGCAATAGTTTCATAACGTATTATGCGGGTAACTACCGGGTCTTCTGCATCTTCCGGTATCTGTCGCGTGCGGCGGATGACACTGTTTACTTTTTCCAGCGCGGCATCCATATTGGTGCCTTCTTTATATTCGATGGTAATCGCGGAAACGCCGGTCGCTGAAGTGGACGTCATTTTATGCAGGCCATCAAGGCTGCGTAATTCCTGTTCCAATGGAGTGGTAATGCCGGTTTCAACATCCTCAGCGCTGGCACCACTCCAGACTACACGCACTGTTATTATGTCCAGTTCAAAGGTAGGGAAAAATTGAGTGTTTAATTTTGAGAGTGACCAACTGCCTAACAGGATCATGATCACCATTAACAGGTTCGCTGCGACGCGGTGTTGCGCAAATAAGGCAATCAATCCTTTTGCTTGTACAGGATTCATTGACGGTTATCGGCGACTTTTACCAGTAAGCCGTCAATGGCATTGGGGAGTTGCGTGGTAATAATATTGTCGCCAGGCTTGATGGCAGGGCTTTTTATTATGACATAATTTGATCCGTCGTTAGCCTGGATTTCCCCGATACGTTGCACTGACAGAGCAGACATACGTTCTTCGATAAGCCGGTAAATACGATCACTACCGTAGATAGCTTCCCGGGGCAAAGCGATTGCATCTGCCACAGGCGGCAATGATAGCTTTAATTCCAGAGTACGTCCGATTTGTAGCTGATCAGTTACTTCATTAATACGAAACAAACCATCCAGTCCGCCACTACCCAGGATGATTTTCCCCGATACACGATCCAGAGTTACAGGAATAATCTGGTTATTCATTATGCCAAAGCCGGTAATAGCATGTCCGGAAGCCATCGCTTTATGAATGACCGTTTCATATTGAGTTGGGATTTGTGCACGTATCTCCAGGGTACTTTGGTCATAGATCTCAAGTAGCGCGTCGCCTATCTTTACACGATCACCAGGCGATACGTTTACTGATGTTATTTTTCCTGAGAAAGGAGCGATAATCGTGGAACGATTTACATCAAGCGCAGCCAGGTCACGCAAGGCCTCTGCTCGAGTAGCTCTTGCTTTGAGTTGTGCCAGTCGTGCCTCGTGATCGTTAACGCTAAGCGCGCGATTGTTTACTGCGAGTTGTTGTTTAACAACGACCTGTTCAGCTTCGTCAATGCGCGCTTGAGTGGAGAGGTTGTCACGTTTTAATGATCTGGTGCGTTCCAGTTCCTTTTTTGCCAATTCCAGTAAAACTTTTTCATGTTTTAAGGCTTGCTGGTCGCTTTTGTAGCGGTCCTGTTCGCTATTGATTTGTGCCTTAATTTCAGCGAGTTCAGCTTTGCGTTGTTTTAACTGAAGTTGATAATCTGCCGAGTTCAACGCGATCAGATTCTGGTCTTGTTGGGCATATTGGCCTTCTTTGACAAGCACCTGTTCAACATCAGCATTTATGGCCGCTGTAATCCGAGTCATGAAAGGTGATTCAACTTTTCCGTAAATCGTAATCTGGGGGGAAATATTTTCCGGTTTGGCTTTTACCACAGACACTATCCAGGATTTTTCCTCGCTATCGCGTATGGTAGCACTGGGTTTTGAAATGAATAACGTCGCTGCAATGGCAATTGCAAAAAGGATAATGCCTATGGGGATAATAATACGCGTTAACAAAAGCTGGTTGTTCATGTAGTTAATAATTTCAGAGTGCCAAGATACTATTATATGGATTGTCAGGCTTTAGTATTGTTCAATTTATCGAAGTATTGAACAATTTTTTTTCTCTCTATGGCCTTTCTTGCTGATGATGGCTGACAGGCTAAATCAAGCGAACAACACAAAGTAGTTGCTCGTTTGGGCGCTAAGGTATTGTATATATAAGAAATTTAATACAGGCTAAATGCCAGGTCAGGACGTGCTTGTTTCAATTTGCGTGTAATAAGTGGACGTTAAGAATCAGGGAAGGTTCTTGACCTGAGCACAGACGCTGTACCTTTTTGTGGAGGGGATTTTCTATAAAAGCGTCATTACGTTTCAGGGTGACGGATAAAGATCCGGATTGTTTAGCAGTACCGTAGTTTCGAGTCGTGCCGTAAGTAGCGCTGCTAAATGTTGGAGATTGACATTCGATTGCTGTATTTCCCATTAGTCCCAGGTATAACTGATGACCGGATTCATTCACTTGAGTGTGGGAAAAGGGTGTATGTAACGTATTTTGGCGAATAGTAACATTTGCTCCCGCTGTATTTGGAGCCACGGTATGACCGGCCGGCAAATATATCAATCCAGCACTGATGTCCTGGTCGCTAAACAGCGGTAGCCAGGCCCAATGGTTAGATTCCACGGATCGAGAACGTATTTGGGAAATGGTCTTTTTGTAGGCTTGATTTGATTTCAAGTTGCTGTGGAGCAATTTCAGGTTTTGTTCTGTGACTGTAGCCACATTAAAACTATTATGAACGGAATGCTTGTACAGCATCTGCATACCGGTGGAAAATTCGGCGAAAGCTCGTTGGGCGTTGCTATCCAGTTCAATTCTGAAGTCGTTCAGATTAATAGCATTCTTGCGTCCACTTTTTGAGGACACAAACACTGAAGAAATGGACGACAGGGTCCCCATGGCAAAAGTAAACGCGCCCATAAAACCTCCTTGAACCGCCGATGTTAAAAATAGAACCTGTAGAAAAAATAAGTTATTTATCTGGGCAATGAATTTTTAGTGTTGTTAGCTTCATTGACCGCTTTATAATCAGTAAGTTACGTTTAGCACACTACTACTTGAACCCAGTATAAACGTGCAAAATTACATTTGGTTGACAACTGGTTATAAAACACTACAGATCAAGAAACAGACAGGTTAAAATAGCTACCTGAGTGACAACAAACTATAATCTGCCATCTGAGGTTTGAATATAAACGTTTTCACTGGTTCTTTGTGAAATATTCACATATAGTTTAACCGTTTTGGTATCAGTTGCACGGTTAATGAGCGAAGAATAACAATAATTAGAACAGTTTTAGATTAATGCCCATTGTGGGATCGTATTAATTATCCAGTGACAGCTTTGATAAGTTATTGAGCTTATTGAAGTTAGGGGAGGTAACCAACTAATGTTACGGAATGTCTCGCTGTTTTCAGATCTTCCAGAAGATGATTTGCAGGTAATATCCAGCCTTGCAGCGACCAGAACTTATCCAAAGAACACCATAATTATTTCAGAGGGTGATGATTCGGACTCGTTATATGCCATTTTGTCCGGAAAAGTGAAAGTGTTTCTTAGTGATGATGATGGTCGGGAAATTATTATCAATATTTTGGACGCTGGGCAACATTTTGGTGAATTGGCATTGCTGGATGATTCACCACGATCAGCCTCTGTAATGACCATCGAAGAAACCAAGCTTGCGGTGATTTCAAAGTCAGCGTTTGAAGAGTGTCTGACTAAAAATCCGGTACTTGCATTGAAAATAATTCGAGAATTATCGACTCGGTTGCGTAACCTCACCCAGAATGTGAAGAGTCTGGCGTTAATGGATGTCTATGGCCGTGTTGCCAGGACTTTGCTGGACATGGCAGAACCTACCGGCGACAAGCTTGAAATTAAGCAAAAACTGACACAGCGGGATATAGCCAGCATGGTGGGTGCTTCCCGTGAGATGGTGAGTCGGATACTAAAAGACCTGAGTACAGGCGGGTATATCACGATTCAAAACAAAACCATCACCATCAACGAAAAACTACCACCGGGTTGGTAGATTTTATCGATTGTAATTCCCAACTAACTTGTTAATAATTAGCACGCCTAACGCTTGGATTGCCGTAGCTCAGTAACTGCGGCAATTCATAAGTCTTTGGTTTACCTAAATATTATTTATTTTCCCCAACTTTTTAAGAGATAAG
>NZ_CDLKIE010000362.1:0-5889 GCF_975902315.1 Kaarinaea lacus
ATAAAAATCAACAGTAGCACTAACATCATTATTTTTAAGCCCTTATTATTTACTGCCTTGCGTGGATACGTTGATGTGCATCTGAATTGAGTTGTCTCTATTAATTAACGAACCACACTGAGTTAGGAATACAGCAAAGACGATAAAATTTTTGTCGAACAAGGCAAAATATTGATTATTGGCACGATTCAAATTGTCTTATTGCGTTACGGTTCACAAAAATGGTCTTAATCTGTATTGTAAAGACCATAATTAGCGAAAACTGCGTTTAGTAATATTTTCTGCTACTGCAGCAATATGCTGGAGTAAATAATGGTGTCGACCACTACGTGTTTTATCTCAGCGCGGTATATGACCAAGTTGGATTGCTAAATACTAGTAGTCACTAAACAAACGAAAATTTTCATGGTGATATCCAATAAACAATAACTTGTAGCGGCAATTGCAAAAAGAAATTTACTGATGTCAGGCGTACATCATCGGATTTTGGGATATTGGTCTCGCTATACACAAAGGAAAATTGGCCATACCTGGATTCCCGCTTTTGGCCGTACGGCATGCTAGTTATATAAAGCAAGAATGGCTAAAATCGACATATCATGAAAAATGACAACATGCGATTTTCAAATAGCTAATAACCGGTGCTAGTAACCAGGATTAATATGATTATTTTATGGCGGACGCTGTGAAACAGGAATTCTCATCCACTCAAAGCGAGGCTTTTGATTCTGCCAGTTTCCTGAAATCCCTGACCACCAGACCGGGGGTTTACCGCATGCTGGACGCGCAGGGTAAGGTTATTTACGTTGGCAAAGCGCGCAACCTAAAAAACCGGGTAGGCAGTTATTTCCAGAATAAAGATAAAAATGCGAAAACGCGCGCCATGGTTTCGCAAATAGCCAATGTTGAAATCACCATCACGCATACTGAAGGCGAAGCATTATTACTGGAAAATAACTTAATAAAAGAGCTAAAGCCACGCTATAACATTCTGCTGAGAGACGATAAAAGTTATCCTTTTATCTATCTGGATGATCAACATAAATTTCCACGCTTAAGCTTTCATCGCGGCGCTAAAAAGGCAGCGGGGCAATATTTTGGGCCGTATCCCAGCGCAGGCGCAGTACGGGAAAGCCTGAATTTAATGCAAAAGGTATTTCGTATTCGCCAATGCGAAGACAGTTTTTTCAATAATCGATCCCGACCCTGTTTGCAGTATCAAATTAATCGTTGTACTGCGCCATGCACAGGCCTGGTGACACAACAGGAATACCAGGAAGATTTACGCCATGCCGTGATGTTCCTGCAGGGGAAAAGTACCCTGATCGTTGAAGAATTAGTTTCGGAAATGGAAAAAGCTGCAACAGCACTGCAGTATGAAAGAGCGGCGCATTTTCGTGATCAAATAGCCAGTTTAAAACGGGTGCAGGAAAAACAGTACGTCAGTAGTGAACACGGCAATATTGATGTGATCGCCAGTGTCGTAAAAGACGGTGTGGCGTGTGTTCAGGTATTTTTCATTCGCGATGGACGGAACCTGGGGAACAAGTTTTATTATCCCAAACAAACGCGTGGTGCAGTTGTGGCGGATGTGCTAAACGCATTCATTCCACAATTTTACCTGGCCGATAACGCCAGTCGATTCATCCCACCGGAAATTATTGTCAATGGAGAATTACCGGATATCGAGTTATTGCAGCAGGTTTTAACGGAGCGCGCCGGTAACAATATTACGATATCCTGCCGAGTACGCGGCGATCGTGCTCGCTGGATACAAATGGCGGAGAACAATGCAAAGACCGCATTGAGCAATCAGTTAGCAAACCAGGCGAGTATCCTGCAACGCTTCGAAGCTTTGCAGGATGTATTGTCACTTGAAAACCAGCCGCAACGACTGGAGTGTTTTGATATCAGCCACACTATGGGCGAAGCAACCGTTGCGTCATGCGTGGTGATGGAGCCCCAGGGATTGCAAAAATCGGATTATCGCCGCTTTAATATAGAAGGCATTACGGGTGGCGATGATTATGCCGCAATGCAGCAAGCGTTAACGCGACGTTATACACGGTTAAAAAAGGGTGAGGGTAAACTACCGGACATACTGTTTATTGACGGTGGAAAAGGGCAAGTGTCCGAAGCCATCTCAGTACTGGAAGAATTGCAGGTGACAGATGTGTTGATTGTCGGAATTGCCAAAGGACCTGATCGTAAACCGGGTCTCGAGACTTTATATATCGGGTCAATCCATAAAGAAATCTCATTGCCCACTGACTCTCCGGCGTTGCATCTTATCCAGCAGGTTCGCGATGAAGCCCATCGGTTTGCCATTACCGGTCATCGGCAGCGCCGGTCCAGGGCGCGGAATGTTTCCGTACTGGAGGAGGTGGAAGGTCTCGGTCCTAAACGGCGCCAGGCGTTACTGAAACAGTTTGGCGGACTGCAGGGGATTCAACGGGCCGGTGTCGAGGATCTGGCAAGTGTCACTGGCATCAGCAAGTCGCTGGCGCAGAGGATTTACGACGTCTTTCATTAACAGGAAGATCACGAATCGCATTGCACTATTACAAGGTTCAATAGCACAAGCCACTCGCACAAACCAGGAGCAAACACTTCCCTGTATAAGCTAATAATGCGATCCGGCAATCTGCGTTTTATGCTGCTTCAATGGACAAGCGGAAAGGCAGCTGTATTTTTTCCTCTTCATCTTCCAGATTTTCCAGAAGTAAAGCTTTTTGAACTACCGAGGTCCACAATGCGTCCATTTCGTCTGTTATTTCGTCATACTGTTCGCCGAAATAATGATTCGCAGCGCTGACATCAAAGGCTGTGGGTATTGATACCTTGCTGTGACCCAAGGCTTCCATACGTTTGGCAAAAGGCGCTTCCGGATTGCCCGGATTAGTTTCTTCCTGTGAAAGGCGAATAAACCACGCGTCAATGTTCTCGCTATTGAGCAGGCCTTTCAGGGTCGACGGCAGATTGTGATACGGCCGAATATGCGCAGGCGCAGAAAGATTGTCCTTGAGTGCTTCATTCAGTTTGGGCCAGAAATACTGGATTAGCATCGCCTGGGTGATGCGAATGGTCTGTGCGCCTTTTAATAAATCACGATCGTTACAGGCTTTGAGTGCCATTTCGTCAGCGATGAGTTCGTCTTTTTGCGATGCGTATACCGCAAAATTACGATAGAACGAAGCAAAGGGCGCGAAGAAACAATAGTGAATCAGGTCGCTGACACCATTGCGCTCCTTCAAGGAAGTCGCATACAAACACCAGGTTCGCCTCATAAAACTCAACCAGTTCACTATCATATTGCGACGCTTGGAATATTGAATGAGGCGTCGAGTCAGGGCGCTGTCAAACTGTTCCGGTGCCAGGGTTTGCAACAATGGGTAACCGATGGCTAATACGTTCTTCGACCAGATCGGTAAACCAAAACGCGGAATTTTTATCACATTCAGTTCATGACGCCGGGTCAAAACGATCTGGTGAATTTTAGGAATACGATGTTCCTGTTTTATATCTCCAATCTTCTGCAACAGTTGGCTGGCATTGTTTTCATCCGGTGTAATGCCTTCCGGCAGAACAAACTTGAGATCAAATAGTTTATAACTGATCAGGTATAAAAATAGGGTAATACTGAAGAACGCCAGTATGAGCATCACAGTATTACTGGTAAAAGGACTGTTCAGCATTTCAATACTATTCCATGTAGCATAGGCAGCCATGGCTGGAAACAGCAAGATGTACACGAATCCCAACATAGCCGCGACAGCCGTAGTTACCAGATACAAAGCAGGGAACCGTTGTGCAAAACCGTGCAGACTGATGTTCTTCTTTTTCCGTTCCCAGGAAGGATTTTCAAGAAACGCCGCGATGGGTGCTGTTCCATCCGACGGGGCCTTCACCTGTGGAACGATATCGCCACTCACGTCACGCACAGAGAATACTGCTTTGGAGGACGCTTCAACAGTCGCGGCAACATGCGCCGGTACCGGCCTGTCCACAGCATTATCCGAAGCTGTGTTCTGCCCGTTATGCAACTCGTTACAAATCTCAGAAGCAGCAATTAATCCATCAAATTCGTCGTACAGCTCATCTTCTTCATCAATGTGCTCAGCTGACATGTCAGATGATACATAGGGCTCTGCTTCAGCAGCCTGAAAAACGGGTTCGGTCAAAAGCGCCGGCTCGGCAGGTTCTTCAAACATTGTGTCGGCGATGAAAACTTCTTCATTGGTACTTTCTTCGCCTGAGAATTCAGTGACTAAATCATTATAAGGGGAGCTTTCTTCAAAACCTTCCAGGGAATCTACTGCGGCAACCAGATCATCAAAATTATCGGTACCGAAAACATCATTACTACTCATACTGCAACACCTACTACATACTACTTTATATAACGGGACATCAGCATCATGCTGCTAATGCAATAATCAGTAAATCAGAAAAAGATCTGTATTACAATTAATGTTATCGTATAAAGGGTGCAGATGTTTAGAAAAAGAGACTGAATCAGGCGTTAGGATGACAATTTAAGTTATTGTATATAAAGGTAAATTATGGCTGGCAATTTTGCAGTGAAATTTTTCTGGTGTGATTTACCGTGAACGTTGCTCCTAATTCATGACCTCAGCGAACAAAGCGTGTTTTCTTTCTCTGTCATCGGCCTGGCGGGCATAACCCCTAATTTCAGAATGCTTTCAATGTGTTGAAGATATGCATTAATATAAAGCGATGTTAATAAACATTCCCAACATACTGACCGTTATACGGATCTTGGCCATACCGGTATTCGTGGTCATCTTCTATTTGCCCTGGTCTGAAGCCCAGTTTTGGGCCACTTTCATATTTTGCGCAGCCGCAATCACTGATTGGCTGGATGGTTATCTGGCCCGGAAGCTTGAGCAAACCTCGGCCTTTGGCGCTTTCCTGGATCCTGTTGCCGACAAATTAATGGTGGTAATGGCACTGATTTTACTGATCGAGCGCAACCCGACGCCGTTTCCGGACGTGGCATTAACACTGGCGTGCGCCATAATCATTGGCCGGGAAATCGTAATCTCGGCATTGCGCGAATGGATGGCCGAAATAGGCGAACGGGCGCAAGTAGCGGTTTCAGTGATTGGGAAAATGAAAACCCTGGTTCAGATGTTTGCCATCCCGTTTCTCATTTATGAATACGATATCGGGCAGTTTCCCACGTCGGAGGTGGGATTCGTGTTGATCTGGATTGCCGCGGCTTTGACGCTCTGGTCAATGATCATTTATCTCAAAGATGCATGGCCGATATTAAAAAATACCGAGAATAAGGCCGAAAAAGAATGAGGCTTTTGTTGGCAAATCATGCAGTTAAGCGGCGCACCGGAGCCCGCGCTAATTATATGATTTTATTAAAAATCACTTGACAGTCGGATGCTCAAAGGTAAAATACCACGGCTTAAGCCAAAGGGCCAAAGCGGGAATAGCTCAGTTGGTAGAGCACAACCTTGCCAAGGTTGGGGTCGCGAGTTCGAGTCTCGTTTCCCGCTCCAATCGTTTTCTCCACACTTGATTTAGCGTTAATAAGAACTACTAGATTTTGGAGATTCCGTATAAGACATAAAAACCGAAAGTAACGGCTGAGTGGCAGAGTGGTTATGCAGCGGCCTGCAAAGCCGTGGACCTCGGTTCGACTCCGGGCTCAGCCTCCATTTTCCAAAACGCGAATCTTCCGCGACATCCTGCCCAGGTGGTGAAATTGGTAGACACAAGGGACTTAAAATCCCTCGACTTAACGGTCGTGCCGGTTCGACTCCGGCCCTGGGCACCATATCTCATAGGCTTTATCTTCCATCACCTAGAATCAATCACAGCTTTCCAGTAAATATCAAATGCAAAATTAAATTG
>NZ_CDLKIE010000363.1:0-4955 GCF_975902315.1 Kaarinaea lacus
TCACAGTGTCGCCCACCGCCGGATTAATTACTTCCGAAGATGCCACCGCGGCCACCGTGAGTCTGGTGCTGGATGCACAACCCACGGACACCGTGTCCATTAGTGTCACCAGCAGTGATACCAGCGAAGGAAGCGTGGCGCCTGGTAGCTTGCAGTTTGATGCAGCGAACTGGGATACGCCACAGACCGTGACGGTAACGGGCGTGGATGACGCGGACGTGGATGGCGACATCGCCTATAACGTCGACTTTGCCGCGCAGAGTAATGATACAAACTACAACGGGATAAGCATTGATTCGGTCTCGTTAACGAATCAGGACAATGATGTGGCACAGCCACCACCGACCACAAATTATCAGTTATTCATTGAGCCAGGTACGCTAGATATTACTGCCAGTGAAATTTCCGGTAACGGAGCGACAAGTTTTCCTGTCTGGGGTTATTCCACTAGTAATTCGTTACCCGGTGTGTCGCCTGGCCTTGTTCTGGAAGCCGTGGTGGGACAAAGCGTCAGTGTCGAGATTATTAATGATCATATTCTCGATCACGCGTTTGAGGTGGTCGGATTACTGGCAAGTACCAACATTCCCTCAGGGGAAAGTGTTACCGTGAATTTTACGCCAACAGAAGCGGGTGTTTACCGTTATGGTGATCCTGATCCTCGCAGCCGGGCCATGGGTATGTTCGGCGCTGTTGTAGTAAGGCCGGCCGATGGATCAAATACGGCGTGGACCAATGGTCCGGCGTTCGACCAGGAGCGTACCTGGGTCGTAACGGATATGGATGATTCCTGGAATCGTACGCTATGGTTTAATCCGGTACCGACAACGTATGAACCCAACTATTTTCTATTAAATGGTATGAATGGTTTTGCCGCCAAACAGGATGCTGCGTCAACACTGCAAGGTGTAGTGGGTGAAACGATATTGGTAAGGATTATTAATGCTGGCCAGTATGACCAATCCTTGCATTTCCATGCCAATCATTTCCAGATCATTAGCCAGGATGGCGTTAAGGTGAATGATATAGCTGATGCTCCCTGGGTAACCACGGTTAATGTAAAACGAGGCTCTACGGCCATAGTGCTTTATACACTGGATAAACTCGGTACGTATCCGGTACATGTTCATTCAGCCAATATGGAAACGGGCAATGGCGTTTACCTGAACGGTACAGCAACTTTTATTATTGCACAGTAGGTTGTAAGGAATGATGAAGCGAAATAACGCCAGCCAATTAAAGAAATATCTGCAACGATACGTCGCCGCGGGCTTGTTATTGTTGGCATCCAATGCTCATGCAATTGATGTAAGTGGGGGTATCACGTTAGGCGTTATGCCAATGACCAAAACATTGGGTGGTAATGATATTACCTTCTGGGTTTATTGCGTCATGGGTTCTACTGAGCCTGGTGGATGTATGAACCTGCAGTTACCCGGCCCGACGCTGGAGTTGGGTGTTGGTGCGCAAGCGAGTGTGACATTAATGCCTGGCATGATGGCCACTGAACCGGCGCCTTATGACGGTCATACCATTCATTTTCATGGACTGGACGTGCCACAGGGTGAAGATGGCGTACCTGAAACCGGTGCCTCCACCAACGGCGACACTTATACCTTTAATGTTGATAGCCGTTATGTAGGTAGTCATAAGTATCATTGCCATGTACACACTGTGAAACACCTGGAGATGGGGATGTATGGTGCCTTCATAGTACGTGCGGTGGATGCACAGGGTAATTTTGTTAATACCATTAACGAAGGCGGGCCGACTTATGATTTTGAATGGAACTGGGTATTAAGTACCGTTGATCCTCGTTATCACACGGCCGTCGGTGACGATCCCGTTTTTGCCAGCTATGTCCCACAGTATTTTCTGATTAACGGTAACGAAGGCTTGACCAGGGCGGCGCCTGCTGAAACTCTGGCGGCAACCGTGGGAGCGAATGTTGCCATTCGGCTCATGGGATTGCATTCGGTAAATTCCACCTTTCAGATCCTGGATAGCAATGATGTTCCCCAGGAGTTTGTATTACACAATATGGATGGCTTCAAACTCAATACGCCGCGCACCGTAACTGAAATCGAAATATCGCCCGGACAAACCCGGGATATCATGATCACCTTGCCGGCGACTCCCGGTACCCTGTTTCCGGAAGTGACTTATCGTCGATTGCTGGATGATTCTGCCTATTCCACGGTGTTTACCGAGCTTACATTTAATTGATGCTTTGTAAATTGCTATATATTCAGCAAGTTAAAGGTTTCCGCGTTTTTCAAATATCCCTCTTTCCAGCGTCTCCTTAATTAGTGAGAAAGCTTTAATCACTAATTCGGTGTCTGTTTTATCTGGCTAACGCGTTTGGCAGGCACATAATAGAAGTAGCAGGAGATCCACAATGAACAATAAATCCCAATCCTTATTCTTTTTGTCATGGTTATCGCGCTTATGCAGGTCATGGTTACGCCCGGTGCCAGCCATTGCATTGACACTGGTGATCGGTCTCAGTGCCTGTTCCAGTGGTGATGACGGTGGAAGCGAAGTTATGAACCTGGATATGGCCATTCCCAACAGTTTGACGGGCGGCCCGGCGGGCGTGTTGATTGCTTCGCCCACCGGTGTACAGGTAACTGGTGTTGATACAGGTGCACCTTGTGCTTATCAAGGCCCGGACGATGATGATGAACCGTTTCGTAACGGTTATGAAATGACTAAATTCATGGTGTCAGCCGTTGCCGCGTGGACTTGTTGGGCGGATGCCTTAATTGAAATATCCGGTTATGTTCCTCACGATGGGCAAATTTATGAGACCGATAACCATACCGACGATGAAGGTTATGAGGCTGATGAACCGACGCATTTTAGTGTCGTCGATAATTCAGATACACAGACGACTATCAATATCTACTACGGATATGATCGTGATGTACCACCTTTAGTCAGTGATGATCCCCAATTTTATATTTCATGGAATGAGGATGTGAATGGCGATATACAGGGTCGCCTGATTATTGATGGTGCCAATATTGATCCCGAGAACCGTGATCCAGAAGATCCGGTTCTGATGCGTATGGATTTCGATTACACAGCGACGGAACAGCTGGTTGATATGTACTTGAAGTTTGACAACGGAAATGAATGGGCTGATGGTTTCCGTATTGAAGTGAATAAAGATTTAACAGCCAATCCTTCCGAGCAGGTATTTACAGCGCGTGGCATCATTAACATGAAGCGCCAGTTTGTCGATGTCGCTGGCATTACTGAATTACCCATGTTGCGTATGTATACCGTCTCCGACCGCGGCGGTGAAGGTGCAGCAATCGCAGAGTTTGAGGATGTTGCCATACCGTTAGAGCTTAACGCAGCAACGAACAATCATCTGGGTAACTATCTATTTGATAAGCTCGATACGTACTTCTTTGACGCTGATCAGACGGTGAATGAACCCTGGGACTGGATCCACAAGACTTTTTCTTTTGCGCAGTATCTTGGTGACCGTACCACGCCGCCAACAGGTGGCTCATTCTTCCCGGTATTTAATCCTTCTTTGGACTTGATAGTAACAGAACTCGGCTTACCTGATACCTATTTCACGGGTAATGAGTGTGCAAACGTTGGTGATGACTGCGTCGATTTATTAAATGCGATTTTCCAGGATGGATTTGCAGATCAGGAGCCAAACCAGGGTGCTGATCCTGAAGACTGGCGTAGTGTTGCGCTGCAAAATCCAGATTACCTGGACACGGTATATCCTAATGAAATGAACTGGGATGGTGCATTTGATTTCGAATTTACACCAACACCGTAACAACTAAAATTGTACGCAACAAAAAAGGGAGAGCGATGCTCTCCCTTTTTTTATCTTTCAGGCATAAGTTAAGTTATCTGTTTCTGTTTAATTGATCCATACTCTTCAAGCATCTGTAATACAGTAAGTGCGACTAACAGCCCACCGGCTATAATGGCATTCCAGGTCGCAGCGATTTCTGATGCGAAGCCAAATAGCCAGGGTGAAACGATTAAGATCGCCGCGGCGATCAGGTTTACCCATTCTTCCCACGGTTGTTGATTGGCAATACCCAGCTGCGAAACAAAAAATACTACAGTAGCGACTGCAATCGTGGTCAAGCTGGCAGTAGGGTTGGAGAAGAAACCTAAGGCCAGGGGAGACACTAATAGCCACAAACCGATGACCAGTTCAATAGAATCTCTCCATCCGGAACCAATGCTACTTTCTTTACCCATATGAAGTCTCCTTTGTTTTGAACAAAGTGGATGAGTGACACGTACTCTGTGTTTTTGAGAACGGTGTCATTGAGTACGACTAACAGGGGTAGGACGACTGATGAGCTAACTGCCCCAACCAGCCCAGCTAGGTGTGAGCGAAGTAAGAGAGGCAATAATAGTGTGGCAGTAAAGAGCAGTTAACTCACTAGCTAGAATATCGATAAATCGTTTAAATGGAAAGTATCGATAAAATAAGTGTGGGAATTAGAGGGAATCTAAAAACGGTTATATTACAAACAGTTGAAGTGGCTATAAGTTGAGTTAATTTCAGCCATTGAAAATTTCAGTGCAGGTTAGTGGGTTTTTACCTTGGTGGTGCCGCAACGAGAGCATTTGTACAACGTTACTAATTTGCCACTTTTCACATCAAACTGTTTGTTCTGTTCAATGACCCATTTGTGGAAACCATTCTGGCACAACGTTTTGCCTTTGTGTTTTTCCTTCAAGGAAGGCTTTTTAAATTTTATCACTTCACCCATAGCGACTATCTCATATTACTTTGTTGTGAATTTCTTTTGTAGCACGAAGTCCATACCGTTCACAATGGGGTCGTCAGGCTCGATGACGACGAATGTTGGTTTTACAGGGAACAGGTTGAGAGAATCTGTTTGTTCGCGCGAAACCCGCAATTGATATTTGCCGGCGACAATCTTGTCGATAAGATAAAA
>NZ_CDLKIE010000364.1:0-4088 GCF_975902315.1 Kaarinaea lacus
CTGTTTTTAGTCGTTGCCCTGATTATGCTGAATATCGTTTTTTAGGAGTAGTTCCCGAGGCAACCGTTATCGCTTATGGCAGATTGCAGTAATTTTGCGAGTGAATATAAATGACCGCTAGCGCTGTAAAGCCGTGCACTATTTCCTAAATGAAAATAATTTACCCCTGTAGTTGCCCATCTTTGTTTCTCGAAATTTGAGGCGAATATACTTTAGACTTAATTCAAAAATAAAGACTATATAATACATATACTTATAGGTATTTTCTACAGTTATAGATTAACTGATAAACCAGCCATTTTTGTAGTAATTTTTGTTAGTATTACTGGTCTATGAGAGTTGGTATTTTTCTATTAGTAGTCTTCATTTGTTGGGTCTGTGGCTTCCCGGTATATGCTGCTCCAATCGATGATGAAATTGCCGTAATTGCACCAGTGGAAGAACCAGGGGAAGAGGTTGTGCACATTGGTGTTTTGTCTTACCGGGGTGACCAGAAGGCAATAGATCGCTGGAGTGCAACCACGGAATATCTTACGCAAAACATTCCTGGTTATCGTTTCGAGCTTAGTCCTTTCAATTTATCTGAAATGGCGAAAGCCGTTGAAGAGAATCGTGTCCAGTTTATCCTGACTAACCCCGGTAACTATGTTGAGCTTGAGTCTCAATACGGGATATCGCGTATTGCCACCATGCAGTCAGTTCAGTCCGGGCGGATATCTACCAGATTCGGCGCTGTTATTTTTTCCAAGCTAAGTAACCGATCTATTCAGTCATTGGAGGATCTGGAAGGCAAGTCATTTATGGCAGTGAGCCCGGAAGCATTTGGCGGATTTCAAATGGCGTGGCGTGAGCTTGCAGAGCACAACATAAATCCTTTTGAAGATTTCTCGCGTGTTGAGTTTGTTGGATTTCCGCAAGACCAGATCGCGATGGCGGTATACGACGGTAAAGTTGATGCTGCAACAGTCCGTTCAGAAACACTGGTGCGCATGATAGAAGCCGGCTGGTTTGATTTAGGGGACTTCCGCATTCTTAATGCGCGGTATGAACCAGAATATAATATACCTTTAAGTACACGCTTGTATCCTGAATGGCCTTTTGCGAAACATAAAAATGCCTCAAGGGAGCTGGCGACCAGGGTGACGCTGGCTCTTTTAGCGATGCCAGTGGATCACCCCGCAGCGGCAATGTCACGGACTGCGGGATGGACAGTACCTCTGGATTATTCGCCGGTTCATGAATTGATGCAAAAACTACAGATTGGGCCCTACGAGGTGCTGCGTGAGACTTCTCTGCCTGCAATAGCGAGAAAATATTCCCACTGGTTATCTGCTGCCGCTGTTTTTGTCATCCTGCTGTTTATTCTTATTGTATATATATCTAATACAAACCGCAGGCTACGCGAAACGGACCGCAGTTTGCGAAATGAAATTTCGGAACGCAAACAATCCCAGGCAAAACTGGCGGAATATAAAGACACCCTGGAGCAACGCGTCATTGCCAGAACCGACGAACTGGAGCAGGCAAACAAGTCCTTGCGAACCAGCCAAATTACGCTTCATGAGCTTGTTGATATTACCAGTGCACCGCGCTTAAACCACGATGAAAAATTAACAAAACTACTGGAAACCGGACGCGAGTATTATCAGACTGCCGTCGCTAATTTATCGAGCCTGACCGGGCAAGACCGCAAGTCATGTACGATCGCAGGACAGGAAGAACTCATTTCCAGCCAATCTGGTCCAATCAGTAAATCCTGTATAGAAAAAACACTTAACCAGCAAAATCCTATATTGGACATTCCTGACTTAAACAATGCGGACTGCACAAATGCAGTGAATGATTGCAAACCATTTAACAGTTACCTGGCAACCGCCGTTTTTGTTAAAGGAGTACCTCATTGTGTGCTTGAGTTTGCAGATACGAAAGTACGAGATGAACCCTATACTCACTGGGATCACAACATTCTTGAGGTTATGGCGCAGTGGATTGGCAGCGAAATTGAAAAACAGGAAGCGATTGAAGAAAAGCAACGTCACCAGTCAGAGCTTGCCAGGGTAGGTCGGATGAGCGCCATGGGTGAGATGGCAGCCGGACTTGCACATGAGCTCAATCAACCATTAACCGGGGCAATTAATTACAGTAGTGGTTGCCTGCGCCGATTACAGCAAGGCGATTATGACAAGGATCAACTGATTAAAGGCCTGGAACGAACGGTCGAGGGTGCAACCCTGGCAGCCGATATTATTCGCCACTTACGTGAATTTGTGCAAAAGGGGAGTGCTGTCCGTAAAGCTACTTCTTTAAATGATGTGGTGTTAAATATAATCGACCTGGTATCAGTGGAGATTAAACGTCACCAGGCAAATGTTAAGCTACACTTAAGTGATAAATTACCAGATGTTGTTGCGAATGCAGTACAGCTCGAACAGGTGGTTTTGAATTTTATTCGCAACGGTTTGGATGCGATGGAGAATGTTGATCCGAAAAACCGGGAGTTGACTATTACTACCGGGAGAACGGGCGATAAAGTAAAATTGTCTGTTACGGATTACGGTAGCGGAATATCGTCGGAAGCGGAATCGAAATTGTTTGATGCCTTTTATACCACCAAGCCCGAGGGTATGGGTATAGGCCTGTCAATAAGCCGGTCTATTATTGAGGCTCACCATGGAGTTATATATGCAAGCAATGTTGCCAACGCAGGCGCTTGTTTTTCATTTGAGTTACCTTTAGATGGCGAGATTTAACTATGCAGTCGACTGTTTATGTTGTAGATGATGACAAACTGGCGCGCGAGTCGCTCGAATGGCTTATCGATTCGGTGGGCTTACCCGTAAAAACATTTGATTCCGGCCAGGCCTTTGTCGACTTTTATGATAAAAATCTTATCGGTTGTATCGTGCTTGATGTGCGTATGCCTGGCATAAGTGGAATGGATTTACATGTAAAGCTCAAACACGATGGCTGCAATTTACCTGTCATCATTATGACTGGCCACGCCGATGTCGATATGGCTGTTCGTGCAATGAAAGCGGGTGTTTATGATTTTATTGAGAAACCCTATAACGACTCGTTAATGCTGGAGCGAATTCAAAGCGCGATTGCGTTTGACCTGGATAATCGCAAGGAGCAGGAACGTATTGATTGCGTGAAAGATCGTATCGCGACTCTTACGCCCAGGGAACAGGAAGTACTTAAGTATGTCTTAAGGTCAACAGCCAATAAAATTATCGCTGCGGAACTGGGAATAAGTATCAAAACCGTTGAACTTCACCGGTCCAACCTAATGACCAAGATGCAGGCAAGCTCTGTTACGGAACTGGTGCGCCAGGCAATCATTGCAGGTCTCGAATAACTACTTTTATCCCCTCACTTTCAAATAATAGCCAGACTTTCTTTTCTATTGTCTTTCTCCTGACATTGACCTAGGGACCACCCTAGTTTTGTCTGGGGTACGCGCCAGTTAATAAAACTGGTTTGATGTTTTAACATCGACTCCATGTTAAATAAAAAATTTCTTGATTTAGGAGCGTAGTGGATGTTGAAGCAAAGAGTAAACTGGAAGGTAGCCATGGCCTGTGTAGCACTCGGTACGGGTAGTTTAGGGACAGTGTACGCCGGCAAGGACGCCGGACATGGCCATGACTACCGTACCTTCCATAGCAACGGGGATATCAAGTATGGGCAAATTGGTGATTCCTATACATCTGATCTGGTAATGTACCTGGCCGGAAATCAATTTATGGCGATGGAAGAACTGATCAGGGATTTTCAGAAGAAAAATCCTGATATCAAAACTATCTATGTGGAAACAATACCACCTGGCCAGATTCTGAAAGGTCAAATCCTCAAGCAGGGTGAAATCAATGGCCAAAAAACCGCTCAAAATCCGGACCTGTTTGCCAGTGTTAATCTCGGTCACCTGAAGAAGCTCAAAGGCAAAGGCATTATGAGTGACTACATGATTTACACGCATAATCAGCTCGAGTTAATGGTAGCAAAAGGGAATCCTAAAAAAATTGCGGGACCGAAGGATCTGGGACGTGAGGACATCGTTCAATCTCACCCAAATCCTTTGACTGAAG
>NZ_CDLKIE010000365.1:0-3405 GCF_975902315.1 Kaarinaea lacus
CCCTGGCGATACTGGTTATGTTTCCGCAACTCACCCTGTGGTTACCCGATTTAATGGACAGCTTTCGTTAAGCCTACATAATATCAGTGGAGTCCGGCTGTGCTTCCTCCTGCCTCTTATTGATATTGAATAATGGATTTTTATTGGATACGAAGGTCACCGACAGGGCAAGTATCAGGATAGCGCCACTGATTACCAGGATGTGAGGCCAGTCCATCGTTTTAATATCAACGGTTAAAACCCGCGTAAGTGCGGTAATCGAAATGTAAATCAAAAATACTACGGGTAGGCGCTTGGTTTTAAAATAGATGCCTACCATCGCGCCTATTTCCAGGTATATAAAGAGTAACAGGATGTCTTTCAAGGTGGGGTGGCCAGCCTTGATAATTATCAGGTATTCCTCAACGGCGGACCAGAGGACGGTACCACCTATGACAAACAGGGCAAGGAGGTGAAAGCTTTCAACGAAGATATTGCCGGCTGTTTCCAGGTGCTTTTTTATTTTGGACAATTCTTCCGTGCCCTGTTTGTCTTTTGTCATCTTAAATCACCCTATTATTATCAAAACTACTCCAAATTACGCGCTCTTTGATAAGCAGCTTCTGATAGCACATTCCATCCGTCATTGTCTTTGCTGAACGCAGTATATGCTTCATAAATTTTCTTAAAGTCTGCATCGGTCGCTGACTGTTCCTCCAGGACTTCCCTGGTAAAGCCGCGTAATGCTTTAATGACATCATCAGGAAAGGGCAGTACTTCGACCTTATGTTCTTCTTTCAACTTGCGCAAGGCTGCAAGGTTTTTTGCTTCAAACTGCGATAGCATCCAGACGTTTGCCGAAGCTGCCGCAACTTCGATAACTTTCTTTAAGTCATTGGTTAATGAATCATAAGCGCCCTTGTTAACTATTAGCTCGAGAACTGGGCCAGGTTCGTGCCATCCGGGGTAGTAGTAGTACTTCGCAGCACGATATAAACCCAGTCGCTCATCGTGGAATGGTCCAACCCATTCGGTCGCATCAATGTTGCCGCGCTCCAGTGAGGTATAAATTTCACCCCCTGCCAGTAATACAGGTGTGCCGCCGGCTTTAGCAAATACTTTGCCGCCGAGACCAGGAATGCGCATTTTCAGACCTTTAAGATCATCCACGGATTCAATTTTCTTGTTAAACCAGCCGCCCATTTGTACGCCGGTGTTCCCCAATGGGAAAGGTACCAGGTTGTGCTTGCTATATAGTTCACGCCATAACTTTAAACCGTCACCCCCATATAGCCAGGCGTTCATTCCTTGTGCATTCATGCCAAATGGTACCGCTGTGAAGAATGGCGCCGCTGGGATCTTGCCTGCCCAGTAATAGGCGGCTCCATGGCCAATGTCCACCGTGCCCTGTGATACGGCGTCAAAGGTCTGTAAGGCGGGTACCAGTTCACCGCCCGCGTAAACTTTAATGTTCAGACGGCCGTTACTCATTTTGTTAACATCATCGGCAAAGCGCTCAACCCCTTCCTGGAAAATAGGAAAGTTCGGTGGCCAGGTAGTCACCATTTTCCAGTTATAGGTTTTAGCTTCAGGGGCGGCAGCCGCAGGTGCAGCTTGTTGCGACGACTCTTGCGGTTTACCACAACCGACAAGTAGAAAACTGACTAAAGCGAGAGTGAATGTAATTGCTACTTGAAATGTACGCATGGCAATATTCCTTTTGTTATCGTTACCAGATATTGCGTTTAGTTAACCACCAGTTAAATACTTTTATTTCTTTTCTCTAGTATGCAGATTGGTACTCAAACCAGTTAACTATCTCACGGCCTACAGGTGTCATTTCGAGTATCCGCAGGTTGCGAGAAATTTTATATCTCCAGCACAGGATTTACTACACAGATTTCTTAAGCCAATTTCGTTCTGTTTCGAAATGACAAACAGAACTCAGGCAACCTGCAGGTTGGCGTAAGCTACCACCAGCCATTTACTGCCGATACCGTTAAAATTAATCTGGATGCGCGCATTGGGGCCGTTGCCTTCATAATTTAAGACCACGCCTTCCCCAAACTTGGCATGGCAGACCCGTTGGCCCAGGAAAAATTCTGCGGATTCATGGGCTATATTTTGTGCGTAACTGGCAGGTGCCGAAACGCTGCCCTTGATTCGTATTTCGTTAACTAAATCTTTCGGGATCTCGCGAATAAACCGTGACGGCGAAGGATAGCTTTCTGTACCATAAAGACGCCGGCTTTCCGCGTGGGATAAATAAAGTTGTTGTCTGGCGCGGGTAATACCCACGTAACACAGGCGACGCTCTTCTTCCAGGCGACCTTCTTCTTCTACTGATCGTTCGTGGGGGAACAGACCTTCTTCGACACCGCACATAAACACCAGTGGAAACTCCAGTCCTTTGGCGGAATGCATCGTCATTAACTGCGCGCTGTTTCGGTCATCGGTTTGTCCCTCACCTGCTTCCAGCGCAGCATGCGATAAAAATGCCGACAGGTCGTCCAGCTCTTTATCTTCAGCGTCTTTTTCAAAAAATTGCGCGGCACTGATCAATTCCTGCAAGTTTTCTACTCTTCCCTGGCCTTTTTCCGTTTTATCTTTGTCATAGTAGTCATACAGGGTACTGGCATGAATAACATGCTCGACAATTTCGTGTAACTCCATGTCTTTGGTGTCCTGTGTCATGGACTCAATCAATGCCACAAAATTCTTTACTGCATTTAGAGCGCGAGGGCTTAATGCATTTTGCGCGATAATGTGTTTAGTGCTCTGGAATAAAGAGGTATTGTGTTGGCGGGCATAGTCGCGAATCACCGATAGCGTTTTTTCGCCAATACCGCGGGTTGGCGTATTAACGATACGCTCAAAACCGGTATCATCATTCTGGTGAGCGACCAGCCTGACATAAGCCAGAGCATCCTTGATTTCTGCGCGCTCAAAGAAGCGTAAGCCACCGTAGACACGGTAGGGAATGTTAGCGTGAAGAAATGCTTCTTCGATAACTCGAGACTGTGCGTTTGAGCGATATAACACGGCACATTCATCAAATCGTCCACCCTGGTCGGACCAGTCCTGAATTTTTTCGACAATAAACCTGGCTTCGTCCTGCTCATTGAAGGCACGGTAAAGCTGGATGGGATCACCATCATCATCGGCAGTCCACAGGTTTTTACCCAGGCGTTCAAAATTATTAGCAATCAGAGCATTGGCGGCTTTGAGGATATTCCCGGTAGAGCGGTAGTTTTGTTCTAGTCTAACGGTGTGAGTGTTGGCAAAATCATTGCTGTAATGCTGGATGTTCTCAATCCGAGCGCCGCGCCAGCCATAAATGGACTGGTCATCGTCACCCACCGCAAACACATGCGTGTCTTTACCAGCCAGCATACGAATCCACGCATATTGAATGGAGTTGGTATC
>NZ_CDLKIE010000366.1:0-7823 GCF_975902315.1 Kaarinaea lacus
TCTACTTTTTACCGGTCTTTATCGTTGCTTTATTAACAGGCGCGTTTTGGGAATCCCTGTTTGCGCAACAACGTCGACGACCTGTTGATGAAGGCCTGTTATCGATTGCCTGGCTATTTGCGTTGGTGATGCCGGCTACCGTTCCCCTGTATCAGGTCGCCCTTGGCATGACCTTTGGCATTGTGGTTGGTAAAGGTATATTTGGCGGCATGGGACGTTATCTGGTTAACCCGGTCGTGCTTGGATTTGCCTTTCTTATGTTTTCCTTTTCTGACCTGGTATTTGGCGAGGGCGCCTGGATTCCGGTACCAGGCTACGATGAACCTACCACCATTGAACTGGCCATCGAGGAGGGCGGCATTGCCGCACTTCAGGCAGTGGATTACCACTGGTGGTTATTGTTTATTGGTAATCAACCGGGTCCTATGGGCATAACATCGATACTAGGCTGCCTGTTAGGCGCGGTATTCTTAATCGTTACCGGCACGGCGTCATGGCGCATCATGCTGGGGTCTCTTATCGGTATGATCGCCAGCGTGATGTTGCTTAACACCTTAGGGCCTGCCGATAACCCGATGTTTCATGTGCCATGGTTCTGGCATTTTGTCATTGGCGGCTGGGCCTTTGGTACCGTGTTTCTGGCAACGGACCCGGTGGCCGCGGCAACCACAAATCCTGGCCGTTGGGGTTTTGGAATCCTGGTGGGTGCGCTCACTATTATCGTTCGCGTGACTAATCCTTCTTACTACGAGGGTGTAGTGTTCGCGATTTTACTGGCGTGCATTTTTTCCCCCTTGTTTGATTATTTTGTGGTTGAACGCAATATCAAACGGCGCAAACAGAGAGTGGAGGTGGCTTCTTGAAAAAGCACAGTCCACTCAAAGCCCTTATCGTTGTGTTGGCCGTTTCGCTGGCCTGTTCCATATTGGTTAGCACGGCGTCTATTACATTAAAACCCATTCAATTACTCAATCAGAAGGTAGAGCGCAGCCGCAACATTGTGGCGCTAACGGGCCTGGTACCCGCTGATAAAGAGCTATCGAGCGATGAAATATTGCAAACTGTGGAACAACTGGATATCAGGGTAGTAAACATTGATACCGGCGAGTTTGATGAGAATATCGATCCCGAAAGTTTTGATGCACGTGCAGCAGTGAATGATCCGGAACTTGGTAAAGCGATACCGTCTGCCGATGATTTGGCTCGACTTGGGCGTCGATCACGTTTTGCCATTGTGTACCTGGTCTGGAAAGACAAAGAATTGCAAAGAATCATATTACCAATCCATGGCCAGGGCATGTGGTCGACGCTGCATGGATTCCTGGCGCTTGAAACAGACCTGAATACCATCGCCGCGGTGACTTTTTATGAGCAGGGGGAAACCGCAGGACTGGGGGATCAAATCACACGACCCGATTGGCAAGCCCAATGGCAGGGACGGCAACTTTTTAATAATCAGGGAGAGTTTCGTTTTCGTGTGGCGTCCGGTTCTGTAGCAGAAGGTTCTGCTGCCGCGCGCCATCAGGTCGATGCCATGAGTGGCGCGACAGTGACCGGTGATGCAGTAACACGCCTAGTGAAATTCTGGTTTGGTCCCAATGGTTATCAGACATTTCTAAACAAATTAGTGAAGCAGCCACCCGTACGAACAGTTAACAAAGAGAGTGCCCAGACATGAGGATATTCCCATGAGCACACGTGAAACTTTGCTTGACCCGTTAATCAATAAAAATCCGGTTACGCTGCAAGTGCTTGGCATTTGTTCCGCGCTGGCAATTACGAATTCATTAATGACGGCATTAATCATGAGTCTGGCACTCACATCCGTGCTGGCTTTTTCCAATGTCAGTATCAGTTTAATCAGACATCATATTCCCAACAGTGTACGCATTATTGTGCAAATGACCATTATTGCCACGGGAGTTATCGTGGTTGATGAATTTCTCCAGGCTTATGCGCCGGATACTTCAAGAGTGTTATCGGTCTTCGTGGGATTGATTGTGACCAATTGTATTGTGCTGGGTCGCGCCGAAGCATTCGCTACAAAAAATGGCGTGTTTAATAGTTTTCTCGATGCGATTGGCAACGGCCTCGGCTACAGCCTTGTGCTCGTCGTGGTGGGTACCATACGCGAGTTATTCGGTTCCGGCACATTGCTGGGAGTGGAGATCTTCAAGCTGGTGCAAAACGACGGGTGGTTTGTACCAGTGCAAATTATGCTATTACCACCGAGCGCGTTTTTTATTATCGGCTTTTTAATCTGGTTGATTCGCAGCTGGAAGACAGAACAGGTGGAGCAACCTGATTTTGAAAAAGTGGAACTTGACGCCGCGGAGGAAAACGCATGAGCAACCTCTTTGATATTTTTCTCCGTGCGGTGCTAATTGAGAATCTTGCGCTCGCATTCTTTCTGGGTATGTGTACCTTCCTGGCGGTTTCCAAGCAAGTCAAAACTACTCTTGGCTTGGGCGCCGCGGTGATTATTGTGGAGGGCATCAGTGTTCCTTTAAACAACCTGATTTATAACTTTCTATTACGCGATGGCGCGTTAGCCTGGGCAGGCCTGGGTCATCTCGACTTCAGTTTCCTTGGCCTGATCAGTTACATCGGCGTTATTGCCGCCATGGTGCAGATTCTGGAAATGACCTTGAATCGTTTTTCACCAGCCCTTTATAACGCGCTAGGTATTTATTTACCCCTGTTAACAGTGAACTGCGCCATATTGGGTGCCTCACTATTCATGGTTCAGCGTGACTATACCTTTGTTGAAAGTGCAGCTTATGGCATAGGCGTTGGTATAGGATGGGCCGTTGCTATCGTTGCCCTGGCCGGATTGCGAGAAAAAATGCGTTACAGTGATGTGCCCGATGGACTGGAAGGACTGGGGATAACTTTTATTACGGCGGGAATCATGTCGCTGGCTTTTTTGGGAATATCCGGCATCGAACTTTAGCCGGGAGTATATAACAACGATGCAAGAAATCATCATAAGTGTTGTTCTCTTTACCAGTATTGTCATGGCTTTGGCGGTGCTGATATTACTGGCGCGCGCCCGGCTGGTTCCCAGTGGTGACATACATATTAATGTCAATGGAGAACGCGATTTAACAGTTCCCGCCGGAAGCAAACTACTCAATACACTTGGTGCCAATGAATTATTTTTACCATCTGCCTGTGGTGGTGGAGGTACCTGCGGGCAATGCAAAGTAAAAGTGTTAGAGGGTGGTGGTGCCTTATTGCCAACCGAAGCGACGCATATCAGTAAACGCAAAGCAGCAGAGGGTATGCGCCTCGCCTGCCAGGTGAACGTGGACCAGGATCTGCGTATCGAAGTACCAGAAGATGTATTTGGCGTGAACAAATGGGAATGTACCGTTCGTTCTAATAACAACGTTGCCACTTTTATAAAAGAACTGGTCCTTGAATTGCCGAAAGGGGAAACCATGGACTTTCGTGCAGGTGGCTATATACAGATCGAGTGTCCTGCGTATCGTTTATCATTTCGTGACATTGATGTACCGGAACAGTATCGGGGTGACTGGGAACGTTACAAGTTATTCGATCTGGAATCTGTCGTGAACAAACCGGACATGCGCGCCTATTCCATGGCAAATTTTCCGGATGAAAACAATATCATCATGCTTAACGTACGTATTGCGACTCCGCCGCCTAATGCGCCAGAGGGTACACCACCGGGTGTTATGTCTTCGTATATTTTCGGCAGGAAACCGGGTGACAAAGTAATCGTATCCGGACCTTATGGTGAGTTCTTTGCCAGGGAAACGGACGCTGAGATGGTATTTATCGGCGCGGGTGCGGGCATGGCGCCCATGCGATCTCACATATTTGACCAACTAAAGCGTTTGAAGAGCCAACGTAAAATCAGTTTCTGGTACGGCGCGCGCAGTTTACGGGAAGCATTCTATATAGAAGCGTACGATCAATTGGCGAAAGACCACGACAATTTTCAGTGGCATATGGCGCTTTCGCGTGCGGAACCTGAAGATAAATGGACAGGACCTACAGGATATATACACGATGTACTTTATGAACAATACTTGAAAGATCATCCCGCTCCTGAAGATTGTGAATATTATTTATGTGGCCCGCCCATGATGACCACATCGGTAATCCAGATGCTGGAAAGCCTGGGCGTGGAAAGGGAAAACATTCTGCTGGATGACTTTGGTGGTTAACGGAAAATAACTTATGGAAATATTTGTCATCAGTTTTCTAGTGTTCATTATAGTGAGTGCTGCATTAGCAATTGGTTTAATGTCTGGACGTGGCCCTGTTCATGGTGGTTGTCGTCCGGACAGTTCAAAAGGTAGCTGTGCGGAAAAGGGTAGCTGTACGTTACGATGTGCGAAACGACGCAAGCAATCAACGATCCAGGAGATATAGCTATGTTAGATAAAGTTCTTGTGAAGGATTACATGGCCAGGCATCTCATAACATTGCTTCCAGACAGTGAAGTATTACGAGCGGTTCATAAGATGATTGAATATGACATTTCAGGTGCACCGGTTGTGGACAAAGACGGGAAGCTGGCTGGCATACTCACTGAGAAAGACTGCATGCAGGTGGTATTGAATGCCACCTATCATTCTGAATATGGCGGACTGGTTTCGGAATACATGACCACCGATGTGGAGGTCATGAATGCGGAAGACAGCATCGTCGAAGCAGCGGAGCGGTTTTTAAAACAACGCTACCACCGCTACCCGGTAATGGATAACAACAGGCTTGTGGGCCAGATAAGCCGCGGTGATGTCATCAGAGCTTTAGGGGATGCATGGCAGTAAGACGGGCTATTTAAAATTATGGAGTCAAAAGTGTATCCAGATAATCGCAAGGCCGGAAACAGAGCTGGAATTAGCAGTGGTATACCAGGCTATGTAACTGCTTTGCTATTATTTTTGCTAGTAGTATTGATGCTCGCCTGGCTGTTGCCCACAACACTTGCTGCTGAGAAGGCAAATAATACCCGGCGCAATCCACCCGAAGCGAAATATACTACCGAAGGCGTGGAGCGTTGCATCACTTGCCATGCAGGCGAGAAAATGATGGAGATGGCAAAAACCGTTCACGGTAACAAGAAAAATCCACAAACTCCGTATGCTACACACGGCTGCGAATCCTGTCATGGTCCCGGTAGCATCCATGTATCACGAGCCCGGGGTGGAAGAGGGTTTCCTTTACTCATCGCCTTTCGACAGGGCGAACCACGCGAACGGCACATCGAGGCTTGTATTGGCTGTCATGGTAAAGGCGTAGGAAAACGAGAAGGTATGAACTGGGCTGGCAATATCCATGATGGTATCGGCTTGACCTGTGTCAGTTGTCATCAGCTTCATGTGGTCAATGACCCAATGAAAGATCAAAAACGACAACGTGAAAAATGTGCTCAATGCCATAGTAAGCAAATCACTAACCATAAACGTTTCGATAACGTTGGAATTACCTTCGATAAGATGAGCTGTTTTGGCTGTCATGACGTTCATAAGTTGACACGCAACCCTTAAGCACCATTAAAAATGATAGTGTTAATTTGTATATTGTTGGTTTGATCTATAGGAACAACAAACATACTGGCCCATAAGATAATATTTCTAATTTCAACTACAAAAACAGAAGGAAAAATATTGTGGACAAACTACGCGGAATAGGGGCTTTTCTTTTTGTTTGTCTATTTCTTAACCCGCCTGTGTTTGCAGCCACCGTGGCTACTATCGAAATTAGTTTAACTGCAGACGGTAAATCACAGAAAAAGCGCGAGATTGTGACCATAGATGGCGACAAGGCGAGACTCGACTTTTTAGGTGAATCCAGCAAAAGGACTGAGCAAACACCTTATTTACTGACAGTGGATGCGGGTAAGAGCTGGGTATTAGGCAATACCCTAAAAGGGAAATTTTATTGTGCCAATGTGGATCCTGTTACGTTTTTCAAAAATATAGGAGAAATTGTTACCGAAGTTATGGCGCTGGTAAATCCCAGGGTTTTTGAAGTAAAACTGGATAAAATTAAGGAAGAACCAGGACCAAAAATACTGGACTTGGCGACTACTCATGTTCGATTAGTAACAACGGCAAACGCTGAAGCAACATTTATGTTTAAGAAATATGAATATAAGTTAACGATTACCGATGACGTCTGGTATACCACAAAACTTGAAATTCAACCTTTTCGCAAACGCTGGATGGAAGCGCTTACACAGTCCGGTTACGAAAAGCTGGATAAGTTGTTTGCTGATTGGGCGAAGAAAGTGCCGGGGCCAATTCTTAAACTGGAATCTGTAGTGAAGCTCACAAACGTTAGAAAAAACGAAACTGACACCCAGAAAGAAAAAGCGGAGATCACTTCAATTAAAGCCGTAAAAGCGGAAGATCTACCTAAAGGAACATTTAGCGTTCCGAAATGTGAAAACATCAACCAGAAACAGCTGGAATCAACCGCTAAAGATATGGCGAAAGAAGGGAAGTTAGGATTATAAGCCGGTAACCCTGTTCAACAGCCGATGACGCCATAATACAATCAATTGCTCAAAAACATTAGTTTTAGAATGGTATGACTGTTCGATGCAAATATTATCTTTCTCTTACACTTTTCAGGATTACGCTGTCCTTTGGTTTATTGATCTTCCCGGTTGCGGCTTTTTCTCAAGTATCGACAGCAAGTGCTGGCAGTTCCGTTGATTTTCGTAACTTTAGCCAGCAGCTGAAAAAAGGGGCAATCGGCGTTGGCATGGCCGCGGTGCGATTTGATACAAAAATACGGTTTACTAACAAACAGACTGGTAATTCAGTTTTTATTGATCCCGAAGGGCATTTGGACTTGCCCGAAATTGCCCGGGTCAATACTGTTTATGCCGCCTACCGCTTTGGTGAAAAACATACCATCGGCGCTGCCTATTTCGCCGTGAAACGTGAAAATACATTTTTTAGTGAATCAATCAACCTGGAAGATATGGTTGTCCTCAATGGTCAGGCGACATTGAGCGACGATACTAAATTTTACTTTATTGATTATAGATATACCCTGTTTCAGGACTATCGAAGCAACGTAGCAGGTGTTTTAGGTATTGCTGGCGTTGATCTAAAATATACCCTTACGGCGTCTGGAGAAATTGTGATTGATGGCACATCTGATACGGGTACTTATAGCGAAGAAGCCTCTGTTACTGCACCCCTGCCGATGCTTGGTCTGGATTTTTTATTTGCGTTTACACCCAAATGGAGTATGAGTACTAAAGTGGCACTGGTTGCTGGGAGCTACGACAATACGTCAGCGTTTGTTTTTCAAACCAGGCTGGATGCCCGCTACAGGTTTACGAAGCATGTGGGCGGTGTGATCGGATTGTCATTTTTTAATGCAGACGTGGAGATTGATAAAGATTCCGAACAACAGGAAATAGGCTATAGTTTTGGGGGTGCGTTTTTTGGACTGCATTTTGCGTTTTAGGGTTCTCGGTCAAGGAGCTGAAGCAACGTTGCGAAGTAGCCTGACGGCCCGAAAAATGATTCGTCGGAATACGTGAAATTCTACGAAGCAGAGAAAAAAGCAAATTGGGAAAATAACTAATATGACAACTGTGCTGGCATTCGATGTGTATGGAACGCTGATAGATACTCATGGTGTCATTGTCGAGCTGGAAAAGCATCTTGGAGAACGTGCTGCTGCATTCTCGCAAACCTGGCGCGATAAACAGCTTGAGTATTCATTTCGGCGCGGCTTGATGCAACAATATAAAGATTTCTCTGTTTGCACTGGTGATGCGTTTGAATTTACCTGTTCTTATTACAAGCTAGCGTTGGATGAGA
>NZ_CDLKIE010000367.1:0-2537 GCF_975902315.1 Kaarinaea lacus
TCTGCATCAGAAGCTGACCCCGCACTGTGACCCAACTGCATGCACCCGAACCAGCTCCTCTTTGGTACGCGTATCAACCATATGTATTGCACAAGCCAGGCATGGATCAAATGAATGAATAGTACGAATAACTTCTAATGGCTTTTCCGGATCAGCTACTGGATTGTCCATCAGCGAAGCTTCGTAGGGACCCATCTTTGAGTTTTCATCGCGGGGGCCGGCATTCCAGGTACTGGGTACTACGCACTGATAATTGCTGATCTTGCCGTCCTTTATTACAGTCCAGTGTGATAATACTCCCCGCGGTGCTTCGTGATATCCATAACCGCGTATTTCACCTTTGGGAAATACCGGCCGGTTAAAGGTGTCGTAGTCTCCTTTACCGATGTTCTCTATTAACAGCTTCCACTGGTTTTGCAGTGATTCATAAATCACCGCAGTGCGTACACAACGAGCGGCATGGCGGCCAATGGTTGAATGCAAAGCCGCAACTGGAATATCAGCACCTGCAACAGCACCCACCATCTTAAGCAACTTGTCGAGATTACGTTTGGTAGGTTCGTGCCCCGCTGCCACCATGCATAACACGTTTGCCAGTGGTCCCACTTGCGCACGCTCATCATAAAATGTTGGCGCTTTCACCCATGAATACTTGCCATCATCCTGAAAGTTGGTGTACTCAGGAATCGTTTCACCGTCATAAGGGTGTAAAGCACCTTTACCACCTTTGTACCAGGAGTGTTTAACGCTTTCCTTGACGCCTTTTTCAAAGTATTCGTCGTTATAACTGCTTATCGCTTTAAACTGACCAATATCGCCATTGGGAATGTAGCCGCCTGGCAACTCGAATTGAGTCCCCTTGGTATCCAGGGGCAAATCGGGAACACATAAATAATTAGTGACACCCGAACCGTATTTCGTCCAGTCGGCATACATGGCACCCACAGCTGCAACATCCACCATGTAGACTTTGTGAACAAAGTCACCCAGCTCATCAATAACATTCTTAATGTAAGCCAGCCGTTCCAGTGTCAGCGTAGACTGGCTGTCCAGGTTAATGGGATTGGCAACACCACCCACCGCGAGGTTTTGAATATGTGGTGTTTTGGAACCCAGGATGGAAACAATTTTGTTGGCACGACGTTGATAATCCAGCGCCTGAAAATAGTGTGCAACAGCAATCAGGTTAATTTCGGGTGGTAACTTCATGGCCGGATGACCCCAGTAACCACTGGCGAACACACCGAGCTGACCCGAATCTACAAAGGCCTGCAATTTGGTTTGTACTGCCCGAAACTCCTGTTCACTGTTCATGTGCCAGTCGGAAAGACTTTGCGCCGTTTGCGAAGCTTTTTTGGGATCAGCTTTTAATGCGGATACGATATCCACCCAGTCCAGGGCCGATAAATGATAAAAGTGCACGATATGATCATGCACCGAATGAGCCGCAATGATCATGTTGCGAATGTATTGTGCATTGAGCGGCACTTCCAGTTGCAAGGCGTTTTCCACCGCTCGCACTGAAGTAATTGCATGCACTGTGGTGCAAACACCGCAGATACGTTGCGTATAAATCCACGCGTCTCTTGGGTCGCGTCCCTGCAAAATCAATTCAATGCCGCGCCACATTTGTCCGGAGGACCAGGCCTTGGTTACCTTGCCTCCATCCACTTCGCAATCCACTCGCAAATGACCCTCGATACGGGTCATGGGATCTACAACAATTCTCTTAGCCACGGGTCACTCCTTTTTATCTTAGACGCTTTGTTACACGCAATAGTCAGGTGGCTTCCGCCCGATGCAGTACGGGTAGCGTTTTGACGAAAATTAAATACAAAACCACTTCAAATGAAAACATGCCAATGGTTATCATTAACTCTGCCAGCGATGGAAAATAGCTCCAGTCGGGCCCCGGGTGATAACCGATGAGATATACATTCATTCGATAAATAGAGCCGGCAAATAACAGCATTAAAGCTGATATAAATATCATTCGGGTATTGGTGTGATTGGACTTATTAAGCATGAAGAACAATGGCACTATAAATAACGCCATTTCCACCCAGAACATGAAAGCATCCAGCGTGCCCTCAAAGGCATAAGCCCACGCGCCTCGCACAGTCATGTCGCCAACACGAATCACAAGATAGGAAATCAGGATCACCAGCATAAAGCGTGACAACTTACCTAGCAGCGGAGTTTCGGTTACCCGCTGAAATCCCATGCTTGCCAGTATGGATTCAAATGGCACAATGGCATAACCCATCATCAGGGCACTTAGCAAAAACAATATAGGTAATAACTGGGTTTGCCATAATGGTGAAACCTGATGCCCAAACACCACAGCCAGGGTGCCCAGTGAAGACTGATGCATGGTGGGTAATAACACGCCTATTGCAATGATAATGAAAAGAAATTTGAATAGTTTTTGCCGCAGGTTTTTAAAGCCGAAGCGTTCTAAGAACGCGGGCGAGAACTCTATCCAGAGTATCACGGTGTACGCCATGACACAGACCGCCACTTCGAACATGACGGAA
>NZ_CDLKIE010000368.1:0-3292 GCF_975902315.1 Kaarinaea lacus
GACAAATACAATGATGATCCGGACTTCTCACCACCACCACTCAATGGCAGTGAAGCGTTTGTATATACTGCTACTTTGTCTTATCCCGATCGCTTTGCTTCATTTATATTGAATAACATGCCGCCGGGTGCAACCCATGAGTATCCATTGATTACAGCGCAGGAGGCGCTGGATATTGCGGAGTTCATCAGGGTACAGACGCGGCCATCTGCACCGAACGCCAGCAACTTATCGGTGTTTTATAATTATCTCAGCAATACCATAATGGAATGGTGGTTTGCCGAAAAAGTTCATGAGGCAGGTTAGTGGATATTCTGAGAAGTAACGAATTTTCCCGGAATATCTTTCCCGGTTTTGTGATGGCATTTATTAATTTGCCAATGAGCATTGGGTTTGCTTTTTTAGCCGGTGTTCCACCGGTTATGATGATTATCTCCAGTATTGTTTGCGCCATTATCGGACACTTCCTGAATGCTTCACGTTATGCTGTGGGTGGCCCCAATTCCGCCACTGCCATACTGATTTCCGTTGCTGTCACGCCCTTTGCTCCGCAAATGGGGGATCTATACATAGGGTATGTTGCCTCATTGGCCTTGATGGTAGGACTATGGCAAATTATCTTTGCCATGATATTCGCGAAGTACCATATCACGGACTATCTCAATAATGATGTGATTGAAGGGCTGATACTCGGTATTGGAATTATTTTTGTTCTCGCAACACTCTATATGGTGCTTGGATTGCCCCAGCTTTCTTATACGCAATGGCTGATATTTGACGTTGTTAGTCTTGCTATCAGCACCCTGGAAGGGGAAGGCAGTTATTTCGCGTTGATTCTGGGTACCGTCACCATTGTAACGGGACTCTTCGTGCGTAGAAGTAAATTCAAACGCTATTCGGTCGTCATTGCACTATTCGTTGGCTTTCTTACTTTACTCGTACTGGAGAGGTACTATTCCTTCTCTATAGAGAGGGTAGGCTGGATAGAAATGAGCCTGGTAACCAGTGTGCCTGATTTAAGACAGGTAAGTTTTCCTATCCTGGCAAATCTTATTGCACCTGCTTTTGTAATAGCGATTATCGGCATACTGCAGGCTATCACAGTGGCCAAGGCAATACGCGGGGAAAACGAAGTTTTCAATCCATTGCGGGATATTTTTTCTCAGGGCGTTCAGAATGTCTTTCTGGCTTTCCTTCATGGTGCCCCATCGGCAAATTCAATTAACAAGAGCGTGGCTAAAAAGGAGTTAAAGTCAGACTCCAGGGCTTTACTCTATTCAGCTGCCTTCACGGTTGTCCTGGTGGTCCTGCTTGACTTTATTATCGCCTATATACCACTTGCCATATTAGGAGGCGTGCTGTTTCTGAGTGGTTTGAGTATGATTAATGGTAAGAAAATAAAACGCTATATGCTAAGCAACAAAAAGACCGCAGCCATATTTTTCACTACCGCATTTTTGGTTGTTGTTGTGGATATCTATACCGCGGTCACATTTTCGGTCCTGGCTACTTTTGTTATTAATGTAGTGTCGATTTCAAAAGTGACTACCAGTGCGACGATTAAAGATGATAACAAGCTTGTCATGTCTGTGGAAGGAACAATACTTTCGCATTCCTTCAGCCGGATTCAGCGCCACTTTAATAAAGTATTCGACAAATCAATTAAAGAGGTTGTTTTCGATATCAGAAATGCCAATTTGCATGTGGAGGATATCGTGGATTTCGACTGGATTACTGAACACGCGAAAAAAGGAGTAAAGGTCACTTTTCTTTATAGTGAAATTATGGAAGAGAAATTACAAAGGTTACTAAAACTGAATCCGGAGATTGTCGGGATAAATCGACAGACCGTTCCTGAATTTGCGCCTGAACTTGCTCCCGTCTATTCGGTGTACCGAAATAACGGGAGAAGCGCCAAAAAACAGGTCGCGAAAAATCTGAGGTATAAACAGGCCTTAAAAAGCCGCAACAAACCCACCCAGCCATCCGATAATATTCACTAAGTGTTCCAGTTCGCGCGATAATCTAATCTTGAGATTGTTACGTTGAGTCACAGACGTTAATCCAGGCGTGGTAGTAAACAGGCAGGTAGTGCACAATGCTGGACAGGCAAATCGAGTGTTAAAAAAGATTTATTTGCAAATAAAGCATGAATGGATCAGCGCCATTATTCCTGATTGATTGCTCCGTTAAAAATTCCAACGCTGGACAATAAACGGTGTCAGGCTCCAACTATAAAATTCAAGCTCATCCCGCTCCCGTAAAAAAATATCCTATAATATGTATATGAGTTCATCTTTTTGAAAGGTGAGCAAAGCAATATATATTTCAGTTATATATCTTTATAGCAGGGCTTGATATGTTTAATAAAGACCAGTTAATAGTGGTGCTAACAGCAGCTCTATTGATGCTCGGTTCAACGCTCGCATTGAGTGATATCAAAAGCCCCTTATTATTAGTACCAGCTTCTAAATCAGATGCAACGGAGTCGAAACCTGCGCCAACGCCTTCAAAAATTCCCGACGCAGAGAATGATAAACCCCGCGGTCAACTTTTATACGAGAATCACTGTGGTGGTTGCCACCAGGCCAGCGTACATAGCAGAATTTCCCGTAAAGCAGATTCTATAGCGAAAATTAGACATTGGGTAAATAGATGGCAAAAAGAACTCAAGCTTAACTGGTCTGAGAATGACATAAAGGATGTCGCAAATTACTTAAATGATAAGTACTATCAATTCTAAAAATAATTCTGGTCGTTATACTATGCAATAAGTAACATACATGACTTGATGGTAATTTATCGCTTGTACAGCCTCCCATATTGGTAATCACAAAATTGGCAGTCGAAAAATGGTAGTCAATAGAGTAACAGGTGTTTGTGGTGAGCCATAGCTTCGATCCGCTGCTGGTTTGGGACTAATATGAACCCGTGGATATTACTGGATAGCGCACAAGTGCCTGGCAATGGCGGGGAACTCCAATTATATCAACGTGGTGATGAGCTATCGATAAAAATTGCTGGTCGCGGTGAGCTTATGAATAGCCGTGTCCATGGATCCGAAGATGCGCTGGCCGAGCAAAGTTGTGCCAGGCTGGTGGATAGCGGGCATCCCCGATTGCTTATCGGTGGGCTAGGTATGGGGTTTACCGTGGCTGCAGCACTCCGACATCTTGGTGACCAGGCGGAGGTGCTAGTAGCCGAATTAGTGCCGGCTGTTGTAGCGTGGAACAGGGGGCCGATTGGAAAGCATGCTGGTTATCCGCTTCAGGATCCGCGAGTGACAGTGCGC
>NZ_CDLKIE010000369.1:0-5543 GCF_975902315.1 Kaarinaea lacus
CAATACTGGCCGATACCCCAACTTCATGGTTGTGAATTACAAATGGATACTTGATGGCATTGAGGATACTTTCCGCGGTGGACGTGATCATTGAAGTAGAGTTTTTACTGTAACCAATATCGGAAAGGATAATGACAAATTCATCGCCACTGAGGCGGCCCAATGTATCTGTGTCACTGGTGACACTGCTGAGCCGTGCCGCGACCTCTATTAACAGTTGATCGCCAGCCGTGTGACCCAGCGAATCGTTAATGGCTTTAAATCGATCGATATCGACCAGTAAAGTAGCAATCTGGTTACCATCGCGTCGTGCGCGTTGTACGGCCTGTTCCAGACGGTCGTGTAACAAAGTGCGATTTGGCAATTTAGTCAGGGTGTCAAAATTCGCCTGTTCATAAATTTTTTCTTCCTTGCTGGCGTTTGACAGGGCGACTGCAATACGGTCGACCATTTCCCGGCCCTGTTCCAGGTCTTCGCTATAGGGTTTTTGAGTTTTTTTGAAGCCTAATGTGATAATTGAGTGCAGGTGATCGCTGATAATAATTGGATAAACAACCAGTGAACGTACACCTTTAGTGACAATTTCTTTAGCATATTTGGGCGCATGCTGTGTAGACTTGATCGTTAAAAATTTTGGATGGGCCAGCAATAGTTGGGCGTCCCCATCATCGATGTTGTGTGAATTTTTTAATATTGTTTCATTGAGGTTGTTCGAGGAAGCTGATGGATCGGCAGTGATCGTTTCTTTCTCCAGAATCGATAGTAAAACGAAATCACATGGCACAATATCCTTTATGCGTCTTAGTACCGTATCCACTACATAGTCTTTATTGGACGCAGAAAGAATTATGCGATCTATCTCCGCCATGGTCGCTAAACTTTTAAATTGTTTATCCAGACGGATTGCCATATTGTTAAATGAATCGGCCAGTTCCTCAAATTCATCGTTGCTTGTGATTTCTACTTTTGACGTGAAATCACCAGTAGCAACCTGTTTGGTTGCTTTCTGCAACAATTCGAGTGGTGTCAGGTTGCGACGAAGCTGGCTGGTGGTTAGAAGAATGACAAGCAAAAAAGCTAACAACACAACTATTGGGTAAATGCTTTTAATGCTTTCGATTGATGCCTGGTTTTCCAGTTTGGGTTTACTGAGCACCACCAGCCAGGGATTAGTCGCAAATTTTCCCTCCAGAAAAATGGTCCAGTAGTACGCTATAAAGTCGGTATTGTTTTCCTGCCAGTTAAAAATGGCCGAAGACTCATTATTTTCAGAAAGCGCATGTTTTAAAGCGTCAATCTTTATGTTGCTGGCGGAGCAGTGCAGAGTTTCATAGTGCTCGGTGGTTATACAGGCAAATGCCGGGTTATGGATAATGCTTTCAACATCCCATAATAAGTTCTGATTAATCTCAGCAATCATTAAGCTGGGATTGTCAGCAGCAATATCCAGCGATATGACCATTAATAACTTCTTTTGAAAGGTTGAGTAATCACTGAATATCAGGACTGGATTTCCGTTCTGAAGATGAACCAACTGACTGGCGGACAATATGGGAAATTCATCAATGCCACTATAGAGTGGTATATATTTTTTATCTCGTGATTTGATAACAATAGCAGAAAAATTATTTCTGGATTTTCTGTCGATAGCAAACTGTTCGACAGGTTTGTTTGCGTTAATGTGCTCCTTGTAGCGTATCGTTATGTTAGCGAGTTCTCTGTGTAAATTGTCCAACCGTTCGATGATGGTGTAACCCACCGATTTGGAAACCTGATGTAGATGTTGGCGAGATTGTTCCAGCAGTTTCTTGGAAAAATTGCTATAGCTTAGATAACCCAGGGTGACAATGGGTATAAGTGATGAAAATAGAAAAAGGATAAAAAGTCGCCTGGCAACACGGCTCTGAAAAAGTGAATAGCTGAACTTCATCGCAATACCAGGACGGCTCCAGATTATTAATGTATTTCCAGTGACTCTTGAGTCTTGCCAAGCTGTATATTAATACTCCATCCAAATCGCTTGATAAAAATTATTTATTGAATGGTAGTTGGTGTTTGGTATAACTGAATAACGGCGCCTCAGATTGTTATCTTTAGCCATAATGTGGGCAATATAGTCTGTAAACTGAGGTTAAAAATAGCCGCCTGGCGAATTACTAAGGTCGGCAATACCTAGTAATCAGCAACCAGGCCAATAAAAGATCCATTGTTGCAGCGCACGATATCATCGTTAGAATTTTTGGCCGTGAAGGGAAGGCTGGTTAGTCCATCTTTACCTGCGCTGTAGAGATCGTAGTCGGAGTTTACCGGGGTCAAATTTTTATCCTTTCGTACGCTGCCCTTGTTTTTGACGGTGCTGATATTGGTGTAGTAATAATTATTACCCCAGGGATCTCTACGAATATTCTCGCCAATTTCCGCCAGGTTGTTGGGAAAGCGATTGTTGGTAACGTAAAACCGGTCAATGATGACCTGGATTTCTAAAACATCTGCTTTTGCCTGTGCAATGTTTTTGTTGTCCAGGTAATTTTCGTATGCCGGAATGGCGATTGAAATGAGTATCGCCAATATAGCAATGACAATTAATAATTCGAGCAAGGAAAAACCGGTCTGCCTGGTTTTTTGCTGGGGATAAAAAAAATCTGCGAATAACATTTTGCTTTCGTGTGGCTGGTAACAAAATTTACCCTTTAAATTATCGGCTAGTCAGGCTAGAAATTGAGTGGTTTTGTTTATATAAGTCTTTGTAATTGCAGTGAAAGAATATTAGTAGTCTCCTGCAAAGCCAGGATATCGATCATTATTGTTCTGTAAGTCGTGGAATTAACATGGCCAGGTTGCATGGGGCGGTGCGGTGATCTAATTGATCCTGAATGACTTTATCCCAGCCAGTAGCGCAGGCGCCGGATGAGCCCGGCAAACAAAATATATACGTGGCATTGGCGACACCTGCCAAAGCACGTGATTGCAGCGACGATGTTTTGATTTCGTCGTAGGAAATCATTCGAAAGATTTCGCCGAAGCCTTCGATTTCCTTATCCAGCAATGGTTGTATGGCCTCTGGTGTGCCATCGCGACCGGTTACCCCCGTACCCCCTGTTGTAACGATTGCATCGACATCGGGCTGTGCTATCCAGAGCGAGACCGTTGCGCGAATTTGATAGATATCGTCGCGAACGATCGATTTTTCCACTAACTTGTGTCCCGATTTGATTGCACGATCCACGAGTAATTGACCCGAACGATCATTCTCCTCAGTGCGTGAATCAGAAACGGTTAATACTGCGATGTTTAGGGGAATAAATTCACGTGTGCCTGACATATCTTATCCTTGATAGCGTGTTGAGGTCTCTTAATTGGCTGAGAACAGTGTTATTCTTAATGCTCAATTTTACTGTAAATGTTGATCTGGTAATACCCATTATTTGATTTCACAATTTCTATAACGTACGCACTTTATTTATATGGCTCTAAAAATAAAAAGAGTTTCGCCGCAAAAAGAGAGCGCATTGTTGCTTCCGGGCCTGAATCCCATATTAAACCGGATTTACCTGAATCGAGGAATTACTTCAGCGAATCAGCTGAAACAAACACTGGATTGCCTGCTAGGTTTTTCGCTGCTTAAAGGTGTGCAGGAAGCCGTGGAATTGCTTGAGCAAAGTATTCGAGCGCAGCAAAACCTGCTTATTGTGGGTGACTTTGACGCTGATGGTGCTACCAGCACCACGGTTGCCGTACGCGCTTTAAAGAAACTTGGTGCCACAAAGGTGAGCTACCTGGTGCCCAACCGGTTTGAGTATGGTTATGGTTTGACACCGGAGATTGTAGAGTGCGCCAGAAAGTATCAACCCGATGTGATCATTACTGTTGATAATGGTATTTCCAGTGTTCAGGGAGTTGAGGCAGCCAGGAAGTCAGGGATCAAGGTCGTCATTACAGACCATCATTTAGCCGGCCATGAATTACCCGATGCTGATGCCATCGTTAATCCCAATCAGCCCAATGACGAATTTCCCAGCAAGGCGATAGCCGGTGTTGGTGTCATTTTTTATGTCATGTTGGCCTTAAGAGCGCAGCTACGTAAGACGAACTGGTTTGAAGAAAACAGCATCGTAGAGCCAAACCTTGCGGAACTACTGGATCTGGTTGCATTGGGTACGGTCGCCGACGTAGTGCCTTTGGATCAAAATAACCGCATTATGGTTGCCCAGGGGCTGGCGCGTATTAAATCGGGCCATTGTTGTGCGGGTATTAAGGCATTGGCGCAAATTGCGGGCAGGCAACTTTATCGGCTGGGCGCCCAGGACCTGGCGTTTGCCGTGGGTCCGAGATTAAATGCCGCCGGGCGGTTGGATGACATGTCTGTGGGCATTGAGTGTTTGCTGAGCGACGATGATGAAACAGCGCTCGCATTTGCGAAACAGTTAAATCAGCTCAACGAAGAACGTAAAGCCATTGAGCAGGACATGAAAATGCAGGCCATGGATGTACTGCAGGAGATCAATGGCACGGAATTACCCACCGGTATTTGTGTTTACGAAGCAAACTGGCATCAGGGTGTGATCGGTATTCTGGCGTCGCGCATAAAGGAAAAGTTTCATCGCCCGGTGATTGCGTTTGCTGATGCGGGTAATGATAGCAATACTAATGAAGCCATTATAAAAGGGTCTGCCCGGTCCATTCCCGGCGTGCATATACGTGATGTACTGGATGCAATTGCAACACTACATCCAGGCTTGCTTTCCAAGTTTGGCGGACATGCAATGGCCGCCGGATTAACCCTGGAGAAAAAACATTTCGAGCAATTTGCTGCCGCATTCGATAAAGAAGTTTGTCAGCACGTAGATGCCGATGACCTGCACCATATTATTCATAGCGATGGTGAGTTAGCGCCGTCTGATCTTGATTTACCGTTAGCACAGCTGCTGGAATCCGGTGGACCGTGGGGGCAACATTTTCCGGAACCACAGTTTGACGGGCGCTTTGATATTGTTCAGCGGCGCATAGTAGGAGAACGGCACCTGAAGTTGGTACTAAAAATTACGGGATCGGATCAGCTTATCGACGCTATTGCATTTAACACGGTGGACGATGCCTGGCCTGAAGATATACAGTCCGTTGACATCGCCTACAAACTCGCAGTAAACGAGTACCGCGGCGTGCTCAGTCCCCAGTTGATCGTGGATTATATTGAGCCTGTCCGAACCCGAGAACCTGCGCCTTTCTGATTATTTCGTGTTTATCAATTGGTTTTGCAGGGCGGGCTAGCGATGTACTGGCCGCTTGATGTATTATTTGCACCTTTGCCGACAGGTGTAGTAGCCCACATGATAGAGACAGGATTAATTTCAGCACGAATCAAAGATCTTCAAGGCAGAGCAGAGGCCTTGAGGGGGTATCTTTGACTATGATGCGAAACAGGAACGTCTGGTAGAAGTTGCGCGTGAACTGGAACAGCCGGATGTATGGAACGATCCGGAACGTGCACAGGCCCTGGGAAAGGAGAGGTCCCAACTGGAACAGGTCGTCGAAGTACTATCCGG
>NZ_CDLKIE010000370.1:0-4780 GCF_975902315.1 Kaarinaea lacus
GCCCCATTTTGAAGCCACGCTCTTAAAAGGTGTGTCATGAATACCTACCATAACACTCCCCCAGTTTCCTGTTAGACCAACAAAAGAGTTACGGTCAGCAAAATCACCTTTGGAAGAATCATCAATACGTACTTCCTGCTCGATTTGATAAATTATGTTTTCGTATTTACCTTTAAATCCCAAACGTGACGAGTTACTTGATATGCTTATACCATCACTATAGGTGTCAGTATTCAGTCCATCAGTGTCGCTGTTATCGATCGACACGTGGATTTTTCCATACACGTTTAACAGTTCACCAGCTACTTCAGCTGATTGCGCAGACAATGACATAGAAAGTGTACCCGCAGAAACAAGGGCCATAATATTCTTTTTCATGCTTTTCCCCAATTATTGTAAAAATGATTTATGTTGCTAAAACAACATAAATAATGAATCTGCGCATAATGGGGAATTTGTGTTACAGACGTATTGCTATCGCATGAAATAAAAATGACAAATGCGTTTTCTTTCAGACAGGTTCAGGAGATTGGTAAATTGAAGCGTGTTTACATCGGTTTTTATATAATCGTTCAGAAAGAACTACAATTGATCGAAGTATTCTTAATTAAACAAATTGACCCTGAGACGATTTTTCGGATTCCACTGCCACTACAACAAAACGCAGTGGCCCACCTGTAGTTATAGAATTAAAAGGAAAACAGGTGACCAGGGTAAGCGCAGCATTTTCGTAGTCAACAGGGATATGCGCGTCGCGAGAATCAACAACATGTGTGTTGCTGACCGTAAATACTTTCTTAACGCCGTTCTGGTTCTCCACAATTATTTTGTCACCTGCTGACAGATCCTGTAAAAATTCAAAATGAGTATCGCGGTGCGCGCTAATAATACTGTTGCCAATATCGCCGGGTTTTACACTCGCCAGGTGATGACCCGGTCCAAACGCCAAAGTACGTCCGGTATCTCCTGCCAGTACAATGAGATCGACATCGTGAGCGGGTACGCTTAACCGTGCAACCGGCCAGGTATCGGCCCATGACCAGGGTTTAACGGGTCGTTGCGTTTGTTTGGATTCTTCCCAGGCGCTCACTAATAGATATTGAGCCAATTCAGCTTTTGCATAGATATAGATGCCCTGTCCGAATTGCCATGCACCAATAACTAAAGCGATGGTAATAACAATAATAGAATGGCGTGGCCGGGTCACGACCACACCACGTGTCGGTTCATTCGCCATCCTGCCAATAAGGAGAACGTCAGTAACAGTAGCCCAATAAACAGTTTTAGCTGTCCAAGGGTTGCAGTTTGGGCAAATGAACCTACAACTTGGCCCATAGTGGAACCATGTGGCAGATTGTTGGGTACAGCACGCGTGTCAAGCGAATCCCACATTGGGCGTGAAGGTGTTTTCTCCACGGCCACCAGGCTGGTGTATTTACTGACAAGATGATGCTGCAGCGCTACTTTTATTACTTCGTTTTTAACATCTTCTTTTCTGGCGCCATCGATCAGTGAATCCATTAATGCCTTGATTTTTGCACGTGCCCACAATGGTGCGACACCATTATTCTGCTGGCCGCCCACTAATGGTAAATCAACTTCCCAGGTGGTATTGATCCGCTGTCCGCTGATTTTGATGTCGCCATTGAAGTTAGCTGTTTTTGCCACAATGACCAGGGGCTCACCCAGATACAGGTCGGGTATGCGGTTTGGCCAGATTTCCATTTCGACATTGTCTGGAAAGCTTACCTGCAGATCAGTGAGTACCGGTGTTTCAAGTTTGCTAAACAAATCCTGCATCTTGTTTTGCACTTCACCTGCACTACCAATAAATGTATAAGTCCCACGTCCAAACTCGGCGGCACGCGTCATAAAAAAACTATTGGGTGCGGAGCCAATGCCCACAGTGAACAAACGACTGTTGCCCAGTTGTTGTTTGATTAATTCAAATAGCTGAGTTTCGTTTCCAACACTGCCATCGGTCAGGAAAATTACCTGGCGTACCCGTTGTTCATCGCTGGCGTTGTGCAGCGCCTGAGAAATAGCAGGATACATTTCAGTACCACCCGTAGCATACAAATCATTAACGTAACGAATGGCGCGATTGATGTTCGATTGACTGGCTGTTTGTGCCTGACTAAATAAGGTATGTGTGACGGAGTTAAATTGAATTATGTTAAAAGTATCGATGCTCCTCAAACGACTCAGCGCCATTTTCAGCGCTGATTTTGCCTGTTGAATTGAAGTGCCACCCATGGAACCAGAGGTGTCAATAATATAAATCACCTCTCTTGCCAGATGCTGTGAACCGCCAATCCCGTCAGTGGGTGGCATCACCATAACCAGGTTGTACATTTCGCCATTGACTTCTTCACTGAACAACGCTGCTTTTGGGGAATAACCAGAGTCAATAGTCCATGTCAGGTTAAAATCGCGATCGGCCGGTACTGATCCATGTGCCAATTGCACGACCGCATGACCTTCACCAGGGCGCGAGGTGTAGATGTCATGATAAGGACTATTGACCTGGTTAATGGGAAAACCTGCGTTTAGTTCAACTTTTATAGATACTGGATTTGTATTGTTTCTCTCTGTATAAGATGGAGAATACACTGGCGGTGTAATGCGCGATGCATCCGGGACTACATCGGTATCCATAGCCCAACCTGTTTTAGTAAATCCTTCAATACGTTCCTGAAAGTGTACAGGTTGCAAGTTTGGGTGTGATTCTTCGTTTAATGCTGCTTGTTGAATCTGTGGTTGTTGAACTTGTGGTTGTTGAACCGGAGTACCGGGAATGTATCGTGGTGTCATCGTCAAAGGAAAACGCAATTCAAACTTGCCCTCTCCTTGTTGTTGTTCATATTGCACCGTTTGCTGGTATTCAATTTCTATGGTGACGGATTCGCGGGGACCAATGTTTGCGACGGTGTTAGTAAACACGTTGGGCCGTTCCTGGTTCATCAATGCCGCTTTTTTGCCCTCGCGCTTCGCCTTTGCGTATGTTTTTTTGGCTTCCTCACGTTCTTTAATAACACCTTCTACGATGCGTTCGCCAATTCGCATGCGCATGTGATCTACGGCGGCATTGTCCGGCAACGGAAATACATAAACACCTTCCACCCAATAGTCATCCGGATTCTCAAATGTCTGTACGACTTTGGAGCGAACCACCATGCCGCTAACTTTCATTTCCACGTCAGTATCAACAGTAGGCGCGATATGAAAAACACCCCGCTTGTCGGTTCGAAATAACAAGCTCCCCTGGTGCACATCAGTCAAACCGACTTCAGCGGGGTTAGTGCCCTGCAAGATAGAGTGCGTGGCTTGAGTTTGTGGTTTAGCAAACGCGATGGAGGAAAAAAACATAACAACCATCACGAACACCAGCGAAGCGATTAATCCAACACCGATTGCAGTAGCCATTCCCACGAGCGCATCTTTGACGATGGAGGGTTTGGCGGTTGCGGTAACATTGGGCTGTTGCGTATTGTTCATAATCTTCTTCGCTCACCTGTGTTGTTGGTTGCTTTGATCCAGCGTGCCTTCCCTGGCAGGTTTCGGATAATGGGGGTGGTGTTCCCTGTATGCGCCGGATTTCTTAATCTGTTGGGAATAATTAAAGCGTCTGAAAATGGCGCCTGGCGGGTTCAAATATGGCAATACGGGAATGAATTATGACGAATTATGGCAAGCTCAACTTTTGCCGAAAGATGGTCTATACCTATGTTGTTGTTTTGGCTATAATAATTATAAATCGCTTTAACTAGATTTAGTAACTTACTGATATTAAAAGGAGATGCGTTGTGGCAAAAACTATTGCCATTGTCGAGGATGAGCCGGCAATCCGGGAAAATTATGCAGCCTCTTTGCGCAAACAGGGCTACGAGGTGGAAATGTATGGCAACCGCCCGGACGCGTTAGCGGCATTTAACCGGAAGCTGCCTGATCTGGCGCTGCTGGATATCGGCCTGGAAAACGAAGTCGATGGCGGTTTTGAGCTTTGTCGCAGCTTGCGCAGTATCTCCACCACCCTGCCCATTATATTCCTCACCGCCAGGGACAGTGACCTGGACATCATTTCCGGGTTGCGCCTGGGTGCCGATGACTATCTGACAAAAGATATCAGCATACCTAATCTGTGTGCCCGCATCGCGGCCTTCTTTCGTCGCCAGGAGCTTCTATCGGCTCCACCTGCTGAAGAAACGATTATTAAAAGAGATGATTTAGCATTAGATATGGATCGCTTTTCAGTCCACTGGAAAGGTGAACCGGTGGACTTAACGCTTACCGAATTCTGGATGGTACATACCCTGGCACTACATCCCGGACACGTTAAAAACCGGGAGCAACTCATGCAGGAAGCCAAAATTGTCGTTGATGACGCTACCATCACATCGCATGTGAAGCGCATTCGGAAAAAATTCCAGGTGGTGGATAAGCAATTTGATTGTATCGACACCGTTTACGGTATGGGTTACCGTTGGGTCGAACAGTAACACGCGATAAATAATCTTTCCCTGTCATCATGATGTCAGTTACTACGGCAATAGATAAAGTTCGCTCGGCCAGTATTTTCCGACTGAGTATACAGCGAAAACTGGTATTGGTGAGCCTGTCATTGTTGATCATCCCCTGGGTGGGTTATCAGTATATCAACGAGATGGAAGAATATTTGCGCGACAGGCAGGAATTGCAACTGCTGGAACGTGCACGCGTTGTTGCTTCGCTGCTTGGGGATCAACCGGGATTGTTTACCACCAGGGCCACAACAACAGAA